>NZ_JALKFY010000852.1:35108-103118 GCF_023242985.1 Frankia sp. Mgl5
GGGGCCGCCCCCCCCCCAAACCCCGGGGGGCACCAGGGGGGCCCCGGGCCCGCCGCCGGGCGGGGGGGCCGGCCCCGGACGCGGACGGGAGTGCCCGATGAACGTCGGACACTCCCGTCCGGACGTCAACGCCCCCGTTCACCCACAGGCCACGTGGGCGCGGCAGGGGCCGAACCTGCGACCACTCGCTTGTAAGGCATGGATTACGCCAAGTGACACGACTCCCGTCACGGCTCGGTCTGTCCACTGGAGCCCATAGCCGTCCGTCGACGTCCGTACAGCGCGCGGCCGCACCATGATCGGCTGCGCGCCGGCCGGGACTGCGAACGGGGTGAGCAGCGAGAGCGGCGCGGGCACGGTCACCTGGTTCGAGTCGGGGGAACGCGCGCCGCACGGTCGGACTGGTCAGGGGGCGGGAGTCGGGATGGGGAGGAGGGTGGCGAGGGCGGTGGGGGCGCGGAGGGGAAGCAGGTGGTTCTCGCCGGGGACGACGGTGGTGCGGGTGTCGGGGAGCATCGTGGCGAGGTGGTCGACGAGGCGGTGGGTGAAGGGTGGGCTCTCGCCGCCGGCGACGAGATGGACCGGCTGCTCGATCCGGCGCGCCAGTTCCTCGTCGAAGTGCCACGCGGCGAGCGCCGGCACCTCGCCGGTGAAGCAGTAGCCGCAGTCGCGTTCGGCGCGTTCCAGGCCGGCTCGGCCGAGGGCGGACTCGATCACGGACCGGTGCTGCGGTCCGCACACCGCCGCCATGAAGGTGTCGAAGGCGGTGCGCAGGTCGCCCAGGGCGGCGGCGCCCATCGCCGCGCCCAGGGCGGGGCCGATCACGGCGGCGACCGTCGCCCGGTCCTGCGGCGGCAGGAGCGGGTCGATCAGTGGCGGCTCGACCAGGACGAGTTCGCCGACCAGCTCCGGGTGGTCGAGGGCCAGCTGTAGCGCGACCACGGTGCCGGAGGAGTGCGCGAGCACCCGGGCCCGCTCGATCCCGAGGCGGCGCAACAGGTCCGCGCACTCGGCGGCGTGGTCGGCCACCGACAGCGGCTCGGCGGGTGCGGGGTCCGAGTACCCGGTGCGGGTGACGCGGATCCGGCGCAGGCCCGCGACGGCCGGCTCGCGTTCGAACGGGACGAACCAGTCGGCGAAGACTGCTGCGTGGATCAGGACGAGCGGCTCGCCGTCGCCGCCGGAGTCGGTGTGTCGCATGGAGATTCTCCTGTTCTGGGTCTGTTGTTCTTGGGCTGTTCTCGGTCTGTGGCTCGGGTCAGTCGGCGTAGAGGCGGATCTCGATGCCGTCGGGGTCGTGCAGGCCGACGAGGACGGTGCCGCCGTGGTGGCCGGTGACGAGGCCGCCGTGCTTCTGGTCGATGGCGGCGAGGTGGTCGGCCCAGGCGTGGATGCCGTCCCGGGTCGGGACGCCGAGCGCGACGAGGTCGAAGCCGGAGAGGGCGGCGGCGCGCTCGGGGTCGTGCCGCAGCGCGATCTGGGTGGTGCCGTCCGGGGCTCCCAGGGCGACGCCACGGAGCTCGCCGTCCTCGGTGAACTCGATCGTCACCTGCAGCCCGAGTACCCGCTGGTACCACTGGCTGCTGGCGCGGACGTCGCTGACCGGGATCTTCACGTGGTGGATCGGTGCGAGGTCGGGCATGGCCCCTCCTTTGGCTAGAGCTCACTCTAGCGACTCATTGGAGTAGTCTCTAGCGAGTGAGTGATTCCGTCAAGGACGGGCCGAGTCGGGTCAAGGACAAGCCGAGTCGGGCCGAGAAGACCAGGCTGACCAGGCGGCGGATCGTCGCCGCGGCGGCGGAGCTGTTCCTCGACCAGGGCTACGGAGCGACGACGCTCGACCAGGTCGCGGCGCGTGCGGGAGTCGCCGTGCAGACCGTCTACTTCCACTTCGGGAACAAGGCGACGCTGCTCAAGGAAGCGCTCGACGTGGCCGCGGTCGGCGACGACGAGCCGGTCGCGCTACTCGACCGGCCGTGGCTCGAGGAGCTGACGGCCGAGCCCGACCCGGTCCGTGTGATCGAGCTCTGGACGAACGGCGGCCGCGAGATCATGGGGCGGGTGGCGCCGCTGCTCGCCGTCGTCCGCGGCACCGTCGGCACCGATCCCGACCTCGCGGCGCAGTGGGACGTCAACGAGGGCCAGCGCCGCGCCGCGTTCCGCGCTCTCGCCGGCCTGCTCGCCGACCGCGCGGCGCTCCGCCCGGGGCTCACCGTCGAGGACGCCGCCGATCTCGCCTTCCTGATCACCAGCGCCGAGAACTACATCGTCGCCACGGGCACCCTCGGCTGGTCGCCGGAACGCTGGCGGAGCACCACGGCCACGCTGCTCACCCAGGCGCTGCTCGGCGCAACGGCCTAGCGGCGGAGGGGGCGAGTGCCGCCGCGGTCGAGGTCGAGAAACTCGGGGGCGTGCAGCCGCACCATGATCGGCTGCACGCCGGCGATTCCGGCGACACAGAGGACGGGGAAGCGGGGGAGTCTCCGGCCGGCCCGGCCACCGGTCCGCGACGTCCGCGCCCGCCGGCCCCGAGGTCGGTCAGGATCGGCCACCGGCAGGATGGTCCCGTGGCGGAGCAGAGGGACAGGCGCTGGAACCACAACATCCACTACCATCCCCGCATCCTGCGCGCGATCCCCGCAGGCGCCCAGCGCGCCCTCGATGTCGGCTGTTGACCCGCATGCGCGACCTGCTGCGCCCCGGCGGGCTCTTGGCCCTCGTTGGCCTGGCCCGCAGCGCCATGCCCAACGATCTGCCACGCGAGCTTGCCGGGGTCGCCGTCAGCGCCGTCTATCGCGCTACGAAGGGTAGTTGGGAGCACCCGTCCCCGCTCGTGTGGCCACCGCCGGTGACGTATCGGCAGATGCGGGCCTTGGCCGCCGAGATCCTGCCCGGATCCCAGTACCGCCGCCACGTCCTGTGGCGCTACAGCATCATCTGGCGCCCCCCGAGCCAAGGGATCGGAACGTGACCAGAAGTCAATGCGGCCTTGAAAGGGCGATGGACACCCGCCTGTCACACCGCTCCTGACCTGCACTTTCGCTGTTCGGCGGCCGCCCGGTGGCCGAGTTTCGGCACGTATTTGGCGTGGACCATGGTCAACGAGGGTCGCGAGGCTGCCTCGGAACCGACCTCTTCCGACCCCACATGATCTCCTCGGTTCGGAGCTGCCTTATTAGAGCGGCCGGAACGGCGGAGCCGGCCCGGCCTTGCATCAGGCCCCGCCGGTGTCGCCCGACGTCCATGACTCTGGCCGCACCAGCCCTTCGGGTAGCCGGGTCTCCTCATCGCCCCGTGCCTCGTCGACCTGCTTCTGCGACAACCCCACCGCGCCGGCGAGGTCGGCTCCGTCCAGCCGGGCCTCGACAAGATTCACTTCGACCAGCCAAGCACCCGTGAAATCCGCTCCGACCAGCCGTGCACCGACGAGGTGTGCCCCCTCTAACCACGCGTCGGATGCTCCTATGGATGTCAGGTCTGCTCCCGCTAGCCGGGTACGGGTGAGGTCCGCTCCATCCAGCCAGGTGCGGGTCAGGTCCGCCCCGTCCAACTGAGCTCGGGTGAGATCCGCTTTGACCAACCGGGCATCGGTCAGGTTCGCGTTAACCAGCCGAGTCTCGGTGAGGTCCGCTTCCTCCAGCCAGGTGCGGGTCAGGTCCGCCCCTTCCAGGTGAGCCCGGGTGAGATCCGCCCCGCTCAGCCGAGCGTCGGTCAGATCCGCACCGGCCAACCGGGCACTGGTGAGATCTGCTCCGATCAGCTGAACGTTGGTCAGGTCCGCTGCGTCCAGGTGAATGCCGGTGAGGTCGGCTGGAGGGACCCCGGGCCGGGCGGGGAGCCGACCAAGGACGGCGAGCGCAGCGTGCGCATCAGTACCCAGCCGGACACTCCCCTCACTACCGGCGACACTGGCAGGAGGATGCCTCCAGCGTTGTCCAGGTGGTGGCCGCCGCTCCAGCAACGGGGCGGGCAGGGTGTGCTCGCGGAGAAACGCCGAGAGCACCTCAACGACCGTGCGCTGATCGGCCGCGCTGTCTCGAGCGATCCGTTCCAGCGCGTAGATTCCACCGAGGCGGCTATCGATGTCGGCCGTGCTGAGCAGGCCAATCGCGGTCGCGTACAGCTCACGGACGTGTGTGTTCTTGTTCGCCCGCCGTACTTCGGCATTGGCCTGCCGTGTCTCGTCCAAGGCGATCAGACCGCCGGCCACAGCGGTGAGCGCGGCAGCCGCCGTTAACAGCCCGCCTTGCAACGCTGCCCGCGCCTGGACCGCGCCATCGCTGGTATCCGGGTACATCCGGTCGGGCAGGTGCCAGACCCCCAACACCGCCAACACCGCCAGCACCGCGCCGAGTCCGGCGATCCCAGCGACGATCCACAGCCACCGTCGACCGGTCCGCCGACGAGCGCCCCCGTTGTCCACCATGGGCAGGGTTGTATGCCTTCGATGCTGCCGGGCGCTGAGAAACGACCCAGGCCGCGGCCCTGGACCTGGGCGGCCTTGTGTCACGTCTTGCGGTATTTCGTTCCGCTTGTCGCGCAATGGCGTGAGGTCCTAGCCTCAGCGTGACCGGTATGTGCGTCACCGCCCGGTGACGTCTGGCGATGGGCGAGGGGGCTGTGTGAGCGCGGGCCGACGGCATGCGGGACTGCTGCTGTGCGTGCTGCTCTTGGGTGCTCTCGTGGGCGGGTGCGGCTCGGACGGAGACGATCCGCTGCCGGTGCCGCCAGCGCCGTCGCGGCATGGGTCGGTCGGGTTCCGCACGCCCGGGCCGCTTAAGACGCTCAGGCTCACCCCGCCCGAGGTCGCCTCCGACGATAGCGTGAAGTACCACTACCTGTTTTTCTGGCGGTCGTTCATGGACGCCCAGTACCTCAGAGACCCGAACTTCCCGAAGTTGGCGCAGCGCGGGGAGGGGGAGGCTCTCGCGTTCGCTCGGACGTCGATCGAGGAGTACAAGAAAAACGGCTGGGTCCGTGTGATGAAGGACGGGTTCCAGACCCACTCGAAGGTACTCGAGCGCACAGACGGCACCGCCCGCGTCAGTGACGTCCAGGACTGGAGCGAGTGGCCGCTCACAGTCCGGGCCAGCGGGCAGGTCGTCGAGGGTTCCGCGCCGCGCCAGTGCATCACCGCTGACCTCGTTCGGCGGGACGACATCTGGGTGGTGGCCAGGCTGGTCTTCGTACAGAACGCATGCTGAGGCGGTCCGCCGCCCCGCGGCGTGGTGATGTCCGGCCTCCTTACGCTGGCCCTGCTGACGGGCCTGGTGGTGTTCGCGGCGCCCGTGATCGCGGCCGGTCCGGAATGCCCTCACGGGACGTCCGCCGGGTTGGGTGACTCGAGCGGCTGGTGGGTGTGCACCGATGATCCCGCCTCCGTGCCCGCTCCAGCTTCGCGGCCCCGGCCTGCCAGCGAGGCGGCTGACCGGCCGAGCTCGGGCGGGGGAGTAGCCGTTGACCCGTGCTCGAACCAGCGGAACTGGCCCTTCGATCCGATCAGTGGCACGGTTCCACCCACCGGCTGGGCTGGCGTCGGGCAGGGCGGCGGCTACGTGTACCAGACCTGCGACGGCGACAACCAGAATCCCCAGGGCGGGCCGGGCTGGGTATGGGTGGCCAACCCCGGCGATCCCGCCGGTGGTGCGCCTGCCGACGTGGTCAAGCAGATGAAGGCGCTGATCGTGACCGCGCCGGAGCCGGTCCGCGCCGAGCTGTCCACCCCGACCACCGGCCGGTTGATCACTGTGTGCGTCGACGCCGAGGTTCCTTCCGCTGGGGCCGGGGACCCGGCTGTGGCGGTCCGTTTGGCGCTGCGCAGTCTCGCGCGCCGCTTCCATCACCTGTCGTCCGAGATCAAGGATCTCGGACAAGATCCTCAGTTCTCTGGTTGCCGCAATCGCTCCGAAGCCGCTCGCCGTGAACGGTGTCGGCGCTGACAGTGCCGGTCAGCTGCTCGTCAGCGCCGGCGACAACCCTGACCGGCTGCGTTCCGAGGCCGCGTTCGCGATGTTGTGCGGCGTCGCCCCGCTGCCTGCCTCGTCCGGGCGGACGCACCGCTACCGGCTCAACCGGGGCGGGGACCGCCAGGCCAACGCCGCTCTCTACCGTGTCGTGGTCTGCCGGCTGCGCTGGGACCCGGCCACCCAGGCCTACGCCCAGCGCCGCACCGCCGAAGGCAAGACCAAGCAAGAGATCATCCGCTGCCTCAAGCGCTACGTGGCCCGGGAGATCTACGCGATCTTCACCGCCCCCACCACACCAAACAATCTTCCTGCGGCTACTTGAACTTCATGAGAGCCTTGATCCAGGACGACCGCTGTTGCCGCTCGCGACCCGGATCATCGAAGCGGCCATGCACCGCGTCCCAGCAGAGGAGCCCCCGCATCGTGAAGTGGCAGTGGATCGGCCTGGTCAGCTTCTCTCTGACCCTGCTGCCCGCAGGACTGGCATTGGCCGCCGACCGGGTGCCTCGCCGCCTGCGCGCCAGGCTGGCACGGGTACGCGCGTGTGGCTGGGGCCTGTTGCTGATGTACTCCGCAGCGCCCCTCAACGCGGTTCCGCGTCTGGCCGCCGCCTCCTTCGCCGTGACTCTCATCTGTAGCGCGGCCGGCAGCGTCCTGTGCTTCGCCGGCGGGCTGCTGGTGGGCATCGCGGTCAACCGACGCCAGAACCGCGCCGTCGACGGACCGCGGACCGTCGGCTGATCATCGACCCGGGGTGCGCGGTCACACCCCCAATATGATCACTATTGATGCAAGACAGGTGAGAGCCTCGGAAGACCGGGTGCTCATGGCCGCTTGACATCCATAGGAGCGTCGATCGACCAGCGGTGCTCCGTTCGGCCGGGTGCCCGCCGCCGGTGTCCGGTTACGTTCAGTGGGGCCGGTTGGCGAGGTGGCGCTGGAGGCTGGCGTGGCGGAACTCCCACACCGCGCCGGCCTGGCGCAGGACGCCGCGGTCGTAGGCATCGGCGAGGAAATCGATTAGGTGTAGAGGCTGCTTGCGGCGGGCGGCCAGCCACAACCGGGCCACTACCAGCCGTCCCCACGCCGAACTGAGCCCGCTCGCGAGCCCGACCGCGAGCCCGACAGTAAGGATTGGGAGTGCTCGTGGGGTGGCGCGGTGCGGTTCCCGTCGCTGCGCTCTCGTCCGAGCAGGTTGCCTCACCACTCGCCGCGGCGCCTTACGACCTGCGACATGCCTGTGTGTCGACGTGACTGAACGGAATGGTCCAGGGCAGTCAGGTGGCCGAGTGGGCTGGCCACACCGTGGCTGTGCTCTACCGGGTGTACGCGAAGTGCATCGACGGGGATGTCGACATCCAGCTCCGCCGGGTCGAGGCGGCACTGGGCATCAGCCGTCCGGACGCGCCTGGCGCCGGCGGCACGGATGCCAGGGCTGTGCCGCGCATGTGCCGCGAACTGCCGGACGCCGCTGGACCTGATCGGACGCCGCCGGACACGGCGGAGCGGTCGGCTGATGATCTGTCGGTGACCTGACCTCTGCAAATAAAGGGGAAACGGCCGATCAGAGTCCTGGGTGCGGGAGGGGGGATTTGAACCCCCACGCCCTAGGGCGGCAGATCCTAAGTCTGCTGCGTCTACCATTCCGCCACTCCCGCGTCCCTCCAGATTAGCGAGCCGCGGGACGGCCTTCGGGGTCGGGATGGGCGCGCGCCGTCCGAATCCTGCCCAGGTTCTGCCCGCGGCTCGGCTGCTATGGGGGTGGTGCGGGTGGGGAGACGATCGGTTCCGGCTGACTCCCGCGGGGGTCCGCGGCGATGTCGTTGATCACATTCATCGGGGTCGATGTTTGCCGTGCCGCATCTGGGGGCTTCGTCGGGTTTGGGATGGCGTGGGCTGGACAGGACTGTGACCAGCGTCGATGACCGCTTGGCCCATGGGGACGGCGCACAGCGAAGCCACGGAGCACGAGCCGAAGCAGGTGTCGTCGACCCAACAGTGCCCCCAGGGGGCGGGTGTCGCCGACGCGACCGACAGGCAGCCCCGTCCGGGTGCAGGGTGTACCTGCGCCGGTGGGCGCCTGGATGCCTCTGGGGGAAGATCTTCATGACGACCATCGCGGACGCCTCGCCGGACCGGCCGGACCAGTCTCCCGCCGCGGTGCGGGAGGAACGGGACCGGGCCCGCCGGCTGATCGACAACGGCCGGGCCACCATGGCGGTCATCGACACCGTCAGCGACACCGGGGTGCGCGTCGACGGGCGCACCGTCGCCGAGGTGCACCTGCTGGTGGAGCGCCCAGGCCAGGAGCCCTACCCGGTCACGCGCCGGGCGGTCGTTCCCGCGGACGAGGCGGGCGCGAGCCCGGTGGGTGACGCCCGGGGCGGTATTCCGAGCCAGCTCCGCCGCCGGGTGCCCGTCCTGGTCGATCCCGCCCGCCCGGACAACGTGCTGCTGCGATGGGACCTGCGGGTCGCGAGCTGAGTGACGGGGGAGAACCGGCGGTCAGCCGGCGAGAACCGGCGAGGCCGACTTCAGCCGGCCGACTTCAGCCGGCGAGGCCGATCTCCTTCAGCAGCTTCGCGACGTGGCCGGTGGCGCGAACGTTGTACTGCGCCTTCTCGATCCTGCCCTCGGCGTCGATGACGAACGTCGAGCGGATGACGCCCATGGTCTTCTTGCCGTACATCGTCTTCTCGCCGAAGGCTCCGTAGGCCGAGAGCACGGTCCGCTCCGGGTCGGAGAGCAGCGGGAAGGTGAGGCCCTCGTTGTCCCGGAACTTGACCAGCTTGGCCGGCTTGTCCGGTGAGATCCCGAGGACGTCGATACCCGCGTCGTTGAGCAGCGCGAGGTTGTCGCGGAAGTCGCAGGCCTGCTTGGTGCACCCGGGCGTGGACGCGGCCGGGTAGAAGTAGACGACGACCTTGCGCCCGCGGAACGACGCCAGCGAGACGTCCTTGCCGTCGGCGTCGGGCAGGGTGAAGTCCGGGGCGGGGTCGCCGGGGGAGAGCCGGGCAGCGGTGGCGGTCTCGGTCTCGGTCATGACGGAGAAGCTAGTCGTGGCCCCGGCGGGCCGGCAAACGTGGCAGTGGCATCGCGAGCGAAGCGGCCCCACGGCCGACAGACCGGCCACCCGGCGGACCACCCGGCAGACCACCGGCCGGCCAACCGATTGCTGGCCGGCCGAGGAGTTCGGACGTCCCGGTCAGCCCTTGGCCGCCGCGGAGACGGCGGCGCGCAGGCCGTCGGGGGTCAGCTGGTCGGCGGAGAGCTGCTTGCCGTCGACGAGCACGGTCGGGGTCGAGGTGACGCCGCTGCGGGAGGCGTCCTCGTCGACCTTCGCGACGTAGCCGTCGTACTTGCCGTCCCGCACCGCGCTGACGAAGGCGTCCGAGGTCAGGCCGACCGAGGCGCCCTTCTGGATGAGGGTGTCGGTCTGGTAGCCGCCGGTGTGCTCCTCCGGCTGGTCGGCGAACAGGGCGTCGTGGAACTCCTTGAACTTGCCCTCGTCGGCCGCGGCGGCACTGGCGTTCGCCGCCCGCTTCGACTCGTCGCCGAGGAACGACATGACGTGATAGTTGATCTTAATGTCGCCCGAGTCGATGAGGTCGCTGATCGTCGAGCCGGTGGTGCTCTCCAGGGACCCGCAGGCGGGGCACTGGAAGTCCTCGTAGAGGTCGAGGGTGACAAGCGCGTCAGCTTTCCCGACGACGATCGCGTTGTCGGGCCCCGTCGCGCTCGCCGGGAGAACGACCGGCTTGGACTCCTCCCGCGAGTTCTGCACGGCGAAGCCGATCACCCCGATCAGGACGAGCACGGCGGCGACGACCGAGCCGATGATGAGCTGCCTGCGCCGTCGTTCCCGGGCGGCCGCCGCCGCCCGGGCCGCCGCGACCTTCTCCCGCCGCTCCGCGGCCGTCACGCGTGGCCCCGATCCTGAGGGGGCGCCGGCGTGCTGCCGCCGGAGCTACGGCCGGGCGGCGCCGACGTCCGCGATGTCTTCCTCGTCCGCGATGCCATGGGTACTCCCGAGAAGGTCGTCCTCGTCGTCGAGGGGCTGTCGTGCTGGTCCGTTCAGAAGCCGGTCGACCGACAGGTAGCCCGCGGGCCACCGCGCCAGCAGCAGGCTGGCCAGCAGCAGCGCGCTGTCGCGAACGATCTCCTGGGTGTAGTGCGTGGGTGCCTCGGACGTCAGATCGCCGCCCGCGGAGAAGCAGCCGCAGTCGATGCGCAGGCCGCGGGCGGCCGCCGACGCGATCGCCGCGATGTAGACGGCGAACAGCACCGCCGAGATGGCGGCGGTCAGCCGGATGGTGAGGCCGACGATCAGCAGCACGCCGAGCGCGATCTCCACGAACGGCACGGCGTAGGCGACCGGGTCCACCAGCGCTTCGGGCAGGATCCGGAACGCGCGGACGGACCGCACCATGCCGTCCGGGTCGTTGATCTTCAGCGCGCCCGCGGCGAGCCAGAGGATGCCGAGGCCGACCCGCAGGACGGTGCTGGCCACGCGGGCGAACCGAAGCGTGCGCGGCGTCCCGGCGTTCCCTGCGTCTCCGGAAGCAGCGGACCCGGTGGCCCCCACGGCCGCGGTGGTCCCGGTCATCCGGCGGCGACCCGGGTCGGCCGGCTGTCGCCGGTTGTCAGGACGGTGTTCGTCGTCCCGGCTGTCCCGGCTGTCCCAGAGGACCCGAACGGCCCTGGTGCCGCGGTCACCCTCGGCGTCGCGGTGACCCTGGCCGCGCTGGTCGCCCTGGGCGTCGCGGTCGCGGTCCCGTCGCGCGGGTCGGTTCCGAGGGTCTCGGCCGTGAGGACGGGAAGGTCCGCGATGTAGTCGGCCACCGGGGTGCCGGCCAGGTAGAGCACGCGGGCGCGGGCGTCCCGGCCGAAGGCGATGACCTGGCTGCCATGGGTGACCAGGACGGATCCGTCCGCCTGGACCTTCGGTGCCTCCAGCGGGACGCCGATCGCCTCGGCCTGGGCCTGCACGTCCTTGAACGGCCCGCGTACGCCGATGAAGGTCGAGTCGAACTGGCTGAGCCAGCGGTCGAGGACGGGAGCGGTGTCACGGTCCGGGTCGGTGCTGACGAACACCACCGAGACCTGGTCCCGCACCGATCGGTCGACCTCGTCCAGGGCCGCGGCGATGTCGGCCATGGTGGTCGGGCAGACGTCCGGGCACATCGTGTAACCGAAGAAAAGCAGAGTGATCTTCCCTTGCGTTCGGGCGCGAAGATCGAACGGGCGCCCGTCGGTATCGGTCAGGTTGAGCGCCGGCTTCGCGAAGCGTTCGGTTGGGACAACGCCGTGTAGTCCCCCGTCGGTTCCACCGGCGTCGACGATCGTCACCCCGGTGCCGTCGCCGCCGTTGGAGCAGGCGCCGAGTGTCGCGCTGACTACGACGATGATCCCGATCAGCAGGGCGGACGACGTCCGTCCGCGACGGGTAGTTGAAAGGTAACTGATGGTGGATGGATTCCTGGTCACGGACACCTGATTCCTGCGGAGATCTGGGCGATACCGACACACACCGCGCCGCCGGGCTGGCGTGGTCAGCGCGCGGGGCACCGCGTGCCGGGCAGCGCGCACGGCGCACCGCCCAGAGCTGAGCCCGCGACGGGGCCACACCTGGGCAACGCCTGCCGGCGACGGTCAGACCACGGACATTCGGCCTGACCTCAGAAATCTGACGCCAGAGATCGGGCGCGAGCGGTCTGACGGCCAGCGGCCAGGCGTCGGGTCGGGCCTGGTGGGTGGGGAAGGGGCGCGGACGGATCGCGGCGCCTGGCGCCGGTCGCGTCGCTACGCCGTTTCAGCAGCTCGCGATGGCCGGCGGGCCTCGGGACGGCGTCGCCGCCCACGGGCGGTCGAGTGCGCGGAGCGCGGGTAGGTGCGGTGCGCGGACGATCCGGCGCGGCACCGGGACCAGCGCGACGGGAGCCCGCAGCGCGGACAGGCACGACCCGAGCGTCAGGCAGGCGGCGCGCAGCACCTGGCAGCCGCGGCTGGTCCACCAGGAGGCCGCGGCAGCCGCCAGGGTGTGGGCGAGCAGCACCGCGATGCTGTGCCCCTGGAGGCCGTGCCCCTGGAGGAGCTGGCCGTACAGCCCGTGGCTGTGGACGCCGTACTGGGACAGCCGCGCCGCGGCCGCGGCCAAGCCGCCGCTGTCGGTGGTCGGCGGGGCGCCGAGCGGTCGGCCGGCGAGCGCCGCCGCGAGCTGCCCGGGGGAGGCGAGCGCCCCACCGGGGCCGCTGCCGGGCGCGCAGAGCAGGCCTTTGAGTGAGGTGCCGCCGGGTGGCCCGGCCCGCCCGGCCCCGGCGAGCAGCAGGACATGCACCCCGGCCTGGACGCCGAGCAGCGCGGGGAACGAGCGGGGACCACCGACCCGGCGCCGTCCGGCTGTGGCCGTGGCCCCGGCACCGGGCCGGCCGCCGCGTGACCCGGCCGAGTGGGCTGAGCGGGCGAGATCACTACCGGCGCACAGTGCGACGATGGCGGCGACGGACAGCGCCATGCCGGCGGGCGCGGGTGCTTCGGTGTGCGCGGTCGGCAGGTGGGCCAGCAGGGCGAGCGCGACCGTGGGCACGGCGAAGGCCAGACCTGGGAGCACCGCGGACGCGAGGCGGTGGGCCAGCCCGGTGAACCGCGCCCCGCACCGGCCGACGTGCACGCCTTCAGCGTAGTGCCGCTCCCGGCCCGTCCGGATCGGGCCCGACGCGCTTCCGGAGCTGCTCCGGTGGTCGTCGGGCGTGGCGCGTGCCTGTCGGTGTCCGCCCCGGGCGGCTGGACGTCCGCCCACGAGGGGGGTCGACCGATAAGGGGTCGGCGGGGACAACTCACACCGAGCGGTAGGGGCGCCCCGACCGGGGTGCTGACCAGGTTCGCAAGTGCCACCGGAGCGGCGCCGGTCACCTGGAACCCGCAGGTCCGCGGACATGGTCCGCCGTTTCGTCGCGCTGGGGAGGGGCTGGTCTGGCACGATCGAGTCGGGTCGTCAGCCCGACCCCGTCCACCCAGTAAGAGAACCGAGAGGGCGACATCGGTGCCGCAGGATCCGGCCGTCATCCAGCGTCAGATCGAACAGACCCGCGCAGAGCTGGCCGAGACCGTCGACGCGATCGCGGAGATCGTCAGTCCGAAGCGGGTGGCCGAACGAGCGAACGAGCAGGTCCGGGCCAAGGTGGCTGAGTTGCGCGAGCGGTTCGCCCCGGGTAGCGCCGCGCGGTCCGCGCTCGGTGCGGCGCCCGCCGGGCACCGCGCGATCGGGGCCGGCACGACCGAGAGCGGCACACTCGGTGGCGGCCTGCCGGGCACGGTCGGCTCGGCACCGGGTGCGGACGGCGCGGCGGGCGAGGGCGGCCCGACCCAGGTGGTGCGGACGGTTCGATGGGACAGGGTCGCGCTGGTGACGGCGGCGGTCGTGCTGCTCGTGGGGGCGCGCCGCCGCCGGCACCGGAGCCGGTGACCTCGGAGCCGGTGACCTCGGAGCCGGTGGGTCCGGTGGTGGTTCCCGCCGGTCGGGTCACGCTGATCCGGCACGGCGAGACCGAGTGGAGTCGCACCGGTCGGCACACCGGGCACACCGACGTTCCCCTCACCGCCGAGGGTGAGCGCCAGGCCGCCGCGCTGCGGGCGGCGCTGGTGGGCCGGCGGTTCGTCCTGGTCGCGACGAGCCCGCGGCGCCGGGCGGCGCACACCGCCGAGATCGCGGGCCTGTGCCCGCCAGCCGGCGAGCCGGGAACCATCGAGCCGGGAACCATCGAGACACAGGCCGCTGGGACGCCGGCCGCCGCGCCGGGAGCTGAGGACTGCGTCGTCTGGCCGGAGCTCGCCGAGTGGGACTACGGGGACTACGAGGGAGTCACCACCGCGCGGATCCGTGAGGATCATCCCGGCTGGACGGTCTTCACCGGCGACGTGCCGGGCGGGGAGACCGCCGATGAGGTGGGGCGGCGCGCAGACCTCGTCCTCGGCCGGGTGGTGCCGCTGCTCGCACACGGGGACGTGGCGTTGCTCGGGCACGGCCACATGCTCCGGGTGCTGGTGGCGCGGTGGCTGGGCCTGCCCCCGACGGCCGGGGCCCACTTCGTGATCGAGCCGGCGGGAGTCTCGGAGCTCGGGTTCGAGCACGAGAACCGGGTGCTGCGGCAGCTCAACGCCCGTCCCGCCCCACCGACTCACTACTGAAAGTAACCACCGATCGTCCGCGTGCGAGCCCGCCGATCCGGCGGTGTCCGCGGCGTGTGGTCGGTGGAAGACGAGGCTTGGTCGAGAGGGAGCGGGCCCGGGACCGGGTGGTCTCGGGCCCGCTCCGCTGCCGGTCAGAAGACCGGGCAGCGGCCGTCGAGGAGTGATGGTCCTCGAGGCGGTGGTCTCGGGTGCGATCGTCTCAGCGGCGGGGGTCCGGGGGTCTCAGAGGTCGCCGCGGCGGCGCATCATCGCGAGCGCGGTCACCCCGGGCAGGATCGGCAGCCAGTAGCTGATCAGGCGGAAGACCAGGACGGCAGCGAACATGGTCGCCGCCGTGCCACCCGACGCGGTGAGCCCGATGACGAGCGCCGGTTCGATGGCCCCGACGCTGCCGGCTGTCGGCGCCGCGCCCGCGACGGCCGAGCCGACCAGGTACACGGCGGTGATCGAGGCGATGCTCAGCCCGCTCTCGAACGACCACACCGCGCAGGCGAGGCCCATGACCTGTGCGGCTTTCGTGGCTGCGGTGCTGGTCACGAGCACGACCGTCCGGCCGGGCGAGCGGGCGAGTACCGCCAGGTGCGCGCGGAAGCCCCGCAGCGCGGGCCGCAGCCTCGTGCGTACCCGCGGGTGCGCGGCGGCGGTGCCGATCCCCACACCGACCACGGTGAGCCCGGCCGCGACGGGGCCGGCTCCGATCCCGTTCACCGTCATCCGGACGGGCGCCGTCACCGCCTCGCCGACGCCGGAGCCGCGCAGGGTGCCGGCGACGAGCGCGATCCCGGCCAGGTGGACGAGGAACGCGGCGCCCTTGATCGACGCCACGGCGGCCACCGCGGCGGGACGGGTCATCCCGCGGCGTTCCAGGAAGCGCAGGTGCACGGCGATGGCGCCCAGGCCCGCCGGGACGACTCGGTTCGCCGCGGCCGCGGCGAGCTGGGAGGCGGTGGCCGTGCCCAGGCTCATCCGCAGCCCGCTCGCCGCCCGCACGCTCACGCCGTGCGCCACGTAGAAGAGCACCGAGGCGAGCAGGCAGACCACGAGCCAGTGCCAGCGCGGCGCGGGGACGTTGGAGAGGGTGCCGAGAACGTCCGAACGGAACCGGGTGCCGACGAGTGCGCCGACGACGCCGACGACCACGACGGCGGCCAGGACACGCAGGCGCGTCCGGCGCAGGCCGAACCCGCGGGGGGCCCGGATGAGCTCGACGGCGACGGCGGCGGCGCCGGTGGCGTCCACCCCGCCGAGCACCGCGGGCACGTCGGCCGGCGTGACACCGGTGCGCCCGGCGCGCGCGTCGGCGGGGGCGGTCCGCTCCGGCGGGAGCAGCGCCTCCTTGACCGTGGACCTGGCGGGTCGGGGCCCGCCGCGGCCGGACGTCGGACGTTCGCCATGGGCGGGAGCCCTGCGCTCGCCGACCCGTCGGTGACGGGGCAGTGTCGGCCCGGGAACAAGCGGTGCAGCCGCGGCGTTGTCGGCGTTCAGCGCGACCGGGACGTTCAGCGCGACCGGGATCTCGATGTCTACCCCCAGTGTCCGGAAGCCTCGCCGCTCACGCTACGGCGCACGCCTGAACGGCACCTGAATGTGCTTCATTGTGCGGCTGGCCGAGCAAGGTCGCCGACCGGGGAATCAGGACAGACGAGACAGCGGAGCGCACGGGCCACAGCATGGCGTAGTCATCCCCCCGCAACGCTGTCCGATGCCTGCCGGACACACTGTGACGTGGTCGTATGCTCCCTGTGAAGGGCCCGGGAGGTAACAGTTGGATGGCCGTAACGGGCCCGTGGGGTGCCGCCGCTGCGGGCGGCGGCCGGGGGAGGCCCCGGCCGCCCCGAGGGCTCAGCGGGTAGACCCGTTCGTGGGGTGTGCCGACCCCCCGTCGGTGTACCAGCGGGGCTGGCGGTCGGTCAGCCAGTCGGTGATCGCCCGCCCGGCGCGCGCCGGGCGGAACTCGACGGACCGTAGCCGGGACGGCCGGAGGGTGACGATGTCGATGTCGTCGATCCGGCTGCCGAACTCCGCATAGCGCGGCACGGCCCCCGCGAAGACCACATCGATGCGCTGGGACGTCCCGCCGACGGGGTCGAGATGCTCGACGCCGCCGACGAAGTCGAGGGAGCGCACCTCGAAGCCGGCCGTCCGGCGCAGTACGCGGTGCAGCACCTCCTCCACCCCCTCGCCCGGTGGGACGTGCCCGCCGAGCAGGAAGAACCAGGGCTGGCCGCGATGGTTGGCGACGACCACGAGATCGCCGAAGGTCAGGAAGACCCGGGCGTGCAGCGACCGGCCCGGCCGCGGCCCCGCGGGCACCGCCCGCGCCCCGGGCACCGGCGCGTGCGGCCGCCGGGCGGCGTCGGCCGGGTTCATCGCCCGACCGCCTGGACGGCGAGCGCGCCCGAGCGAAGCCCCAGCGTGTCGGCGGCGTCCTGGACGACCCGCCGCTCGGCCGGATCGAAGTACCCGTCGGCCCGGCCGATCACCGCCCCGATGCGCAGCACCGCCCACGAACGAACCGGGTCACCGCGGACCTTGCCGATCTCGCGCATCGCCGCGCGGCGGCCGGCGGCGAGATCCGAGCGCAGCCGGGCGACGTGCAGGTCGAACAGCAGCTCCAGGTCGGCCCGCGGGTAGTCCGCCAGCACGTCCTCGGCGTGGATGGACGCGGTCATCGCGTCACGCTCGGCGGGGTCGACATACCCGTCGGCGGCCGCGACCAGCGCGCACATCGCCACCGCGGCGTCCCGGAACACCTCGCCCCGCACGTCCTCGCGGCGGGCGGTGAGCTGGGCCCGCAGGGTCCGCACCGACTGGCGCAGGCCGGTCCACCAGGGCTCGGCGTCCGCGACCGCGAGCCCGCGCCAGGACGGCCACCGATCGGCCCACCACGACATCGCCGCGTGGCCGACCGCGGGCGGCTGGATCGTGAGTGCGGGCCCGGAATCGCTCTCGTAGGGGTGGACCAACGTCAGCCCCGGGGGAAGCGAGTGCCCGCCGGCGAGTCCCGCCGGCTCGAGGGTTACGGCGTAGAGCACGGTCAGGGTGTGCGCGGACGTCGTCCCGTCCGTCGCGGCCGCCGTCTCCGCGGGTGTCCTGTCCGCGGGCGTGTCCCCGGGTACCCCGTCCGGGGTCCTGTCCGGGGGCGCGTCCGTGGGTGAGCTGCGCGGGCTGGGTGCCGGGGTGGGTCGCCACGCCCCGCTGTGCTCGACGCAGCCCGCGAAGACGGGCCGCCCCGCCGCGGACAGGACGGCCCGCAGGAGCCGCTCGGCGGCGTCCAGGGACGACTCGCCCGGCCGGGCGGAGCCGCCCGGGAACCGCGGGCCCGCGGCGTCGTCAGCGCGGACCAGCAGACCGCCGTCGACCTCGATGAGTAGCGCTATTTCCAGAGAGACCTGTGTCGACATCGGCATGCCGCCCCCAATCGTGACGCCCCGTCGTCACCTGGCTGCTGATACGCCGCCATCATCCACCTCCCCCCGAAGATTTCGCCGCACTATGGCCGAATGGTGGCACGGTGTCGCGGATCCGGGTCGCCGGACGGCCGCCGGGCGTGGCCGAAGGCGGGCGTCGCCGGCCCGTGGGGGAGCGGCCGCACACTGGACCGGCGCCGACCGTGACGCGCCGTGACGGTCCGCCTGCTTGCCGGTGGGGCCGCGTCGCGGTGCGCTGTGCGGCGCTGGGCTGGGCTGGCACGGCTGCTCTGGCGCGCGGCGGCCGGGGCGGCGCGCTGCCGGGTTGATGTGGGCGGGCCGGTGTGTGGTCCGTGGGCGCGGGAGGAGGGACGTGATGTGGGCGGCTTTGTCGCGCGGCTACGAACGGGTGATCGTCGAGCCTGGGAAGCAGCCGTTGCTGGCGCTCCTCGTCGCGTTCATCCTCACGTTCCTGTTCATCCGGCTGAGTGTGCGCATGATCCGTGCGGGCGTGCGCTGGTGGCCGGGCAACGTCGCGGTCGGCGGGGTGCACGTCCACCACGCCGTCTTCGGCATCGCCTTCGTGCTGCTCGCCGGGGTGGGCGCGTTCTCGCCCGCGGGGGGGCGGTCGCCCTGGTGGGATCTGCTGGCGATTCTGTTCGGCGTGGGCGCGGCGCTCATCCTCGACGAGTTCGCGCTGGTACTGCGGCTGAAGGACGTCTACTGGTCCGAACAGGGCCGGATGTCGGTGGACGCGGTCATCCTGGGCGCGGCGTTCACGGCACTGCTGATCGTCGGCGCGACACCACTGGGCGTGGACGGCCTCGACACCGGAGACCACCTCGCGCTGTGGGACCTCATCGTCGTGCTCGGCATCAACATCGTGGCGGTGAGCTGCAGCTTCCTCAAGGGCCGCGTCGGCTTCGGTGTCGTCGGCCTGCTCATTCCGCTGGTCGCGGTGGTCGGGGCGGTCCGCCTGGCGCGGCCCGGCTCGGCCTGGGCGCACCGGCGTTACCCTGAAGGGTCCCGCAAGGCCGAGCGGGCCGCCCGGCGCGCGGCCCGGTTCGCCGCCCGCTGGCGGCCGCGCCGGGACAGGTTCTTCGACCTGATCGCCGGCCGTCCGGACGACGAGACGGATCACGCGGGTCGCGGGGACTCAGGCCGGGGGAGCTGACGGCGGCGCTGAGCGGCCGCGGCCGAGCCCGCCGCCCTCATCTCAGGACGCAGCCGATCGTCGCCGCCTCCCGGACGGCCGGCAGCTCGAACCAGACCTGCTTGCCCGGGCCGGTCGAGGGCGGATCGTCGACGACACCCCACCGGCTGGCGAGCGCGGCGACGAGCTGCATCCCGCGGCCGGACTCGTCATCGTCCTGGGCGGCCTTGAGTACCGGGCGCAACGAGCTCCCGTCGCTCACGGCTACCCGGACCTGCTCGCCGCGGCACTCAACCGACACGCGCAGCACCTCACGGGCTCCCACGTAGCGAACGGCGTTCGTGACGACCTCGCTGACCAGCAGTCTCGCGACTTCGGCGGCGTTGCCACAGCCCCACGACACGAGCAGATCGGCGACCAGCCCGCGGGCCTGCCCGGCTGCCCGGGGATCGGCGGGCAGGTCGAAGCCAGCGGTCAGAGCTTCGGCCACGCATCACCTTCCGGGCGGTTGTCCGTTTCCGGTCCGCCCGCGTTGCCACGGCCGGGCCGGCGTCGCGTTCCTCCCACCTCCGCGTGGACCTCAAACCTGATTGGCGTGGTCCTGCCAGACCGGAGGCGCGAGACACAGCCTGGCCCGGGTCCGGTGCGGGGTGGTCGCGACTCGCCGCAACCCCCGATGACCGCACTGCTGGCGGTCGGCGTTCAGATGACGTCGATGCCGTCGAGCACCGAATCCTTGCGCGCGAGCCAGGCCCTCGTGACGGCCTCCACCTCAGGGCTCAGCGACGGGTCCGAGGCCTGGTCGCGGCCGGGGCCACGGTCCGCCGGGCCCGGGCCGGCCGGGCCGCTGGAACGGTCCGCGCCGACGTCGGCGTTGGGACCTCCCGGGCCGCCGGACCCCCGCTGGCCGTTCGGCTGATGCTGGCCGTTCTGGCCGCCGCCATACCCGTTCTGACCGCCATACCCGTTCTGGCCGCCGTGCCCGTTCTGGCTCTGGCCGCCGTGCCCGTTCTGACCGCCTTGGCCGCCGTCGCCGTTCTGGCCACGCGGGCCGCGCCCGACACCGGCCCAGGAGTCGTCGACGGAGATGGGACGGCGCTGCTCGGCGGCCTGGCTGCTCCACGGGGAGCCCTGGGGACGCGGCTGGTCCGGGCCCGCGTGCCGGCCGCGCGTACGCGCCGGGTCGGAGGTGAGCCGTCCGACGGGCGGCCGGGTTCCACGTTCGGGGCCGCGGACGATGTCGGGATGCCGCGGCGGCGGTGGTCCGGCCGCGGCGGCCGCCTGCCCGCGCGCCAGCTCCGCGGCCCGGGCGGCGGCGATGCTGGCGGGCAGCATCTCCACCGGGCCGGAGATCGGCGGCGCCTGCCGGGACGTCGGCACCGAGAAACCGTCGGCCTGAGCCGCCGGGGCCTCGACACCGTCAGGACGGGCCGGAGCCCGGGACGGCTCGGACCGGGACACGCCGGCCGCGGGCTGGTGCTGCGCGGGTTGGGACTGCGCGTGGTGGGGTGGGGGGCGGGACGGATCGCCCGGGTGCTGGGCCCGTCCGGGCATGCGGTCACCGAGCCCGGTGGAGACCGGGCCCGTGGACCGGCCCGGGCCCATTGCCGCGGGCTGGCCGAACAGGCCTGGCCGCGCGATCGGGCCGGACTGCTCCACCTGGCCCTGATAACCGGGATGGCCTGGCTGCCGGCCCTGGCCGGGCTGCCCGGCGTAGCCAGGCTGCCCGTTGCTGTAGCCAGGCTGCCCGTTGTGGCTGGGCTGCCCGTTGTACGCCGGTTGCCCGTTGTAGCCAGGCTGGCCGTTGTAGCCGGGGCGCTCCATCGGCCCGGTCGGCGGGCCGCCGGCCGGGCCGGCCGCGGGGCGGTGCACGGGTGGCCCGCCCGGGCGGTTGAACCCGGGCGCGGGCCGGCTGCCCGGGCCACCGGGAAGCTGTTGTTCGCGGGCTCGCTCGAAGCCGGGGGCCGACATCGGACGTCCCGGCTGCCCGGCGGTGCCCGGCGGCGGCCCGGCTGCCTGGAGCCCAGGTGGTTGAAGTCCGGGCGGCTGGAAGCCGGGTGGTTGGAGCCCCGGCGGCTGGAGGCCAGGCGGTTGAAGTCCCGGCGGCTGGAGGCCGGGCGGTGCGGAGCGGCGACCGGTGTCGGCGGGGGGTGGCCCCGGCCGGCCGGGTGGGGCCTGCTCGCCGGGCGGGCCCCCGCCGACCCGCGGCGGCATGCCGGCGCCCGGACGGCGGATCCCGGCCAACGGGTCGCCGAATACGGGGGTGCGGGCGGACGCGCCGTTGCCCGCGCCGCCCAGGGGCGTTCCGCCCGTCCGCGAGCCGCCGGTGGGCATCCCGCCGGTGGCCGCGGCCGCGGCCGGCGGAACGGCGGCCGGCGGGCGCGTGCCCGCCGGCATGCCGGACGGATGCGACGGCGGTGGCATGGAGGGTGGTGGCATCGACGGCGGTGGCATGGAGGGCGGCGGCGGCACGCGGTGCGGCCCGGTCGGCCGGGGCGCGGCCATCGGCTCGTCCGCCGGGCCGGGGGCGCCGCGCTGCCGGACCGGGTCCGTGCCCCGTGGCAGTTCGTGCGGCATCGTCGACTGGCCGGTGCTGGTCTGCGTCGTCGTCGAGTAGGAGCCCGTGTCGAACGGTGGTGGCGCGGCCGCGCGAACGTCCGGCCGGCGCTGGTCGGCGGGGCCTCCCGCCGCCGCGTGGCGGGGGTCGGCCGGGCGCCCGTCCGCCTGGCGGCCGTCGCCGGACCGCGTGGCCGGGGCTTCGGGCAGCGGCCGGGGCGTCACCTCGTCCTCGGTGGCCGCTAGCTCACCGGTGATGGCGACGACGGTGGCGCAGGGCCAGAGCCGGTCACAGCTGAGGCAGAGGTCGAACTCGTTCGGTTGGTGCAGGTCAATCAGTGTGATCAGGGAATTGATGTGCTCGACGATCCGTGGGCCGGCCAGTACTGGTCCGTTCGCGATCATCTCGAGTTCCGAGCGCAACTGACCGTGGTACCGCTCGACGTCGACTACGCGCGGATCCTCCATCGAAGGCAGCATGCACCATTGCGGGCGGAAACGTGCGGGGGGCACCACCACTGCGGGTAACTGGTGACCTTGTCCTCACTATGTGCGTCCGCCGTTTCCACGGATAGCGAGTGCTGTGTGCACCCGCCGCGACAGAGTGGCGATAGCGGTGCGCTCCGTCGGAGCTCCCGTCACACAGCGCCCGCGCGCGGTCGGATCGGTCCGGCCCAGATGGGCCAGCGCCGGGCCGGCTGGCGTCAGGTGCGGTCGGGCCGGACCTCGCCGTCGCGGCGGACCTGCCGCATCAGCCCCTCCTGGAGCCGTGCGAACTCCTCGATATAGGGACTTTCCACGCCTGCGGCGCCACCGGTGTCCTTACCGCCCTGTGAGCGGTCGAAGACCGGCTCGAAGCCGGCGAACTGTCCGTTCTGGCCGGGCATCCGCTCGTTCTGGCCGTCGAAGGCCGGGTAGTGGCTGCCGCTCGGGGGCGGCGGAGGTGGCGGGGTGCCCCGTTCCTGCTGGCCGTCATAACCGCCGGGCCCGTACGACGGCAGGTTGCCGGCCGCGGACGGCGGGCGCTCCGATCCGTTGTCGAACGCCGGATAGTG
Source organism: Frankia sp. Mgl5 (assembly GCF_023242985.1). Classification (NCBI taxonomy): domain Bacteria; kingdom Bacillati; phylum Actinomycetota; class Actinomycetes; order Frankiales; family Frankiaceae; genus Frankia; species Frankia sp. Mgl5. The sequence continues at coordinate 57,439 of NZ_JALKFY010000852.1, forward strand.
GCTGCCATTGGACGAAGCGGCGCGCTCGGGCGTGCCGTCGTAACCGAAGCCCGCTCCCGTCCCGGTGCTTCCGGAACCGATCGACAGCGGCGTCGATCCGCGCATGCCCTCGCCCGAACCGATCTCCGGCTGCTCGGTCGACAGGAATCCGTCGGAGGCCGGGTAGATCCGCGCCGAGAGGCTGACCGACATCGGGTCACTGCCGTACGTGATGACGTCGACCTGGTCCTCTGGCCCGATGCCGCCGTTTCGAGCGAGATCGACGAACCGGAAGAGGTCCGCCCAGCGCAGCCCCTCAAGGTCCACACTGATTCTCAGCGCCATTGGTTTGCCCCATCCCTCGGCTCGTGCGTGTCGACGGTTACCTGGCTTCCGACGCGGACGCTTCTCCTGGAGGCCGGGCTCCCCCCCGGCGCCTCTGCGCGGCCGGCCGTGTAGGGCCGGGCTGCGATGGGCGGCAGCTTATACCGCGTTGAGGTGGCATTCCCCATCCGGGCTGGTTGATATGCCTGTGTTCGCGGGTGGGGGTAAGGCGTGGGATTCATCTGTGTGTCGGCGCGGTGTACCTGGGCGCGAGCGAGATCGCGGCGGATGATCCGTCCGCCGCCCGGCGACGAGCGTGAGGGCTGGGATCCGCTGTGTCGCCGCCGGCTGGCGGGCAGTTTGATTTCCCGGCGGGACGGCCCCGGCAGCACCGCACGGCCTGCTCTACCGGGAAATCGGAAGCATCGGGCCGGTCCCGCCGCCGTGGACGAGTAGGGTCCGAGCCTGTGAGCGTAGTTTCCGGCGATGTCAACGGTGTCGGGGGCGCGGCCGGCATCGACGTGTCCGGTGGTTCGCTGCCCATCCGGCTCCTTCATGATCGGGTGTTGGTGCGGCCGCGGGAGGATTCCGCGGACCGGCGTTCGAAGGCGGGCATCGTGATCCCGGCCACCGCGCAGATGGGTAAGCGGCTGGCGTGGGCCGACGTGGTGGCCGTCGGCACGGCGGTGCGCACGATCCAGGTGGCCGACCGGGTGCTCTACGACCCGGAGGACCGCGCCGAGGTCGAGCTGCACTCGACCACCTACATCCTGATGCGCGAGCGTGACGTGCACGCCGTGGCCGCCGAGCGGCTCGACGACGGGCTGACCGGCCTCTACCTCTGAACCGCTGCCGCTGGTCCGTCCGAGCGCGCCGGGGTACCTCCGAGCCGCGCCGGCGTTCTCGCGCCGGCCGACCCACCACCGACGGGCGGTGTGCGGCCGGTCGCCGTCGCGGCCCGGTTCGCCCCCATGACAGACCGATCGTGCCGACGGTGCCGGTCATCGCGGGGCCATCCCTGTGGTCCGGAGCGTCCGAGTGTGGCGGGAGTGACACCGCGCCGGGCTGCCCCTGCTTGGTGCGGACACTCCTCGGCCCGTATCCTTCGCTCGGCTCTGGAGATCCGCGTTCCGAACTGGTGGCCGTGGGTACCGGCTCCAGGTGCGGGGAACGCGGACATCTGCTTGTCGCCCACTTCTCTGGCCAGAGCCACTGCTTATTGTGATCAGCCGATGTCGTTCGGGTACCGCGCATGGTCGATCCGGTGGTCAGGGTCGGCGCCGGTGTCGACAGGCCGCGGTCTGTGAGGACGAGGAAAGGTAAGGAGACGCATGGCTCGTGACTTCGACGCTCGGCGAAGCACGGATGTCGAGGAGGACGAGCTCCAGGAGCAGAGCCTGGAGACACTGAAGGCGCAGCGCGCCGGAGCGGCGGCCGACCTCGGCGACGACATGGACGCGCTCGAGGCGGAGCTGGACCTGCCCGACGCCGAGGTCAGGGACGAGGAGCTCGCGCTGCGGGTGCTGCCCCGGCAGGCGGACGAGTTCACCTGCACGAGCTGCTTCCTGGTGCAGCACCGCAGCCAGCTCGCCGACCCACGCCGGGCGGTGTGCGCGGACTGCGCGGCCTGACACGCGCGCGGCCCCGGGCAGGCAGGCATGAGCGGTGGACGTCCATCGCATGACGCCGGACGGGCGGTTCCGGGAGCGAGGCCCTTGCCAGGCCCGCCCCCGGAGCCGTCCGCCCGCCGGATGGGTGCGGTCGCGGTCGCGGTCCTGGTCGGGTGCCTGACGGCCTACTACGCCCTGCCCGTCTACGGCGATGGCGGCGGGCGGTGGTTCCCGCTGCGGGTGGGGCTGTTCGCCCTCGGCCTGATCCTGACCGGATGCCTGCTCGCCAGGCAGGTGGTCTTCGCTCGGCACGTCTCTGCCGCGTGGGTCCGCGCGCAGTGGCTGTTCGCCGGGATCTGCGTCACCGTCGTCCTGTTCGCCGCCGCCTACTACGCGCTGGCGGTCGGTGCGTCCGCCCAGATCTCCGGCATCCGGACCAAGACCGACGCGCTCTATTTCGCCGTCACCGTGCTGACCACGGTCGGCTTCGGGGACATCCACGCCACGGGTCAGGCCGCCCGGGGCGTCGTCACCGTCCAGATGGGGTTCGACGTCCTTTTCGTGGCGACCGCGGCCTCGGCGCTGCGCGCGTCGAGTTCGGCTCGCCGGGCGGCGCGCGCGTCCTGAGGGCGGCGCGGCCTTCTTTCCGACACCGCTCCTGCGCCCCGGTTGCCGGTGGTCCAGAGTAGCTGTACCACTACCCTGAGTTTGGGAAGTGGGGGTGAGCGCGTGGCCGGCGCGGACGAACCGGACGACCGTTTCGGAACGCCCGGGTCTGCCGTGCCCCGGGCCGGCGGGGGAGACGGGGCCGCCGCGCTGCCGCGCATCCAGCCGCCGCCGGCCGGCGACCTGCCGGTGGTGGGGACGAGGCTGGTCCCCCCGCGTCCGGTCGTCCCGCATGTGACCCGGCCGCGGCTGCTGGCGCTGCTCGACGAGGCGGTCGACCGGCCGCTGACCGTGGTGTGCGCACCGGCCGGCGCCGGCAAGACGATGGCGCTCGCCGACTGGGCGCGATCGGGCCGGCCCGCGCACCCGGTGGTCTGGCTGCGCGTCGACCCGATGCTCGGACGGCGTACCGCGCGCGCCGAGCATCCCGGTGGCGATCCGGCGGCCGGTGGGCCGTTGTCGTCGCCGTCGTCGTCGCAGCCGGGGTCGCAGCCGGGGTCGCCTTCGTCCGCGCTGTCGTTGTTGCCGTCGGCGCGGAGCACGACGCGGTGGCCCGGTCCGCCCGTGTCCCTGTGGTCGCAGATCCTGCGCGGGCTCACCCGGGACGCCGGCCTGCCCCCCGGGGACCGTCTCGCGCACCTGGTCGCCGCGGACGCCTGGATCTGCCCTGAGCGCTTCCGGCGGGAGCTGGTCAACCAGCTCGCCGAGCTGCCGGCCCCGGCGGTTCTGGTCCTCGACGACGCGCACCTCGTCCGGGATCCCGATGATCTCGCCGGGCTGGAGCTGCTCGCGAGCGAGGGCGAGGGCCACCTGCGCATCGTCCTGTCGGGGCGGGCGCCGATTCTGCGCGTGCACCGGCTGCGCGCCGAGGGCAGGGTCACCGAGATCGGCCCGGCGGAGCTGGCCTTCACCACGGCGGAGACCGCCGAACTGCTCGCCGCCCACGGCCTGCGTGTCCCGCCCGGCGCGGCGGCCCAGCTGCGGCGCGCGACGGAGGGCTGGGCGGTCGGCCTGCGGCTGGCCGCGGCGTGCGCGGTGTCGAGTGGAGCCCGGAGGCCGGCCCCCGGCGCGCCCGCCGGCCGGGACGAGCAGTGGGCGCCGGCCCCGCCGGTCCCCGTCCCGGCTGACGTGGTCCCGGGCCGCGGCGCCGAGCGCGCGGGCAGCGGCGTCCCGCCGGCCGAGCTCGACCCGTCCCGCGCGGGGAGCGGCGCTCTGCCGGCCGAGCTCGACCCGTCCCGCGCTGCGCGGGCGGCGATCGCCGAGTTCCTGCACGCGGAGGTGCTGGAGGAGTACCCGGAGCCCGTCCGACGGTTCCTGCTCCGGACGAGCGTGCTGGAGCGGATCAGTGCCCCGCTCGCCCACGCGGTCTCCGCGGTGGCGCCCGCGTCCGCCCAGACATCCGCGCACCTGCTCGGTGAGCTCGCGCGCCCGGGCGGCTTCCTCGTCCGGCTGTTGGACGGGCCGGCTGCGACAGCTCACCCGGGTGCCGGCGACCACCCGGACGACGGGGTGGGCGGTCCGCTCCCGGCGGCCGTCGCCACGTTGCCGGACGGCCGCCCGGAGTATCGCCTCACCCAGGAGGCCACGGCTGAGACCACGCAGGAGTGGTACCGGTTCCATCGGATGTTCGCGTCGATGCTGCGCGGTGTGCTCGTGCGTGATCCGGAGGAGGACTCCCGCGAGCTCAACCTCCGCGCCGCCCTCTGGTTCGCCGCGAACGACCGCACACCCGACGCCGCCCGTCACGCGTCGCGGGCTGGTGACTGGTGGTATCTCGCCTGTCTGCTCGTCGACGGCCCGGCACTGGTGGACGTCCTGTTCGGACGCTCACCCGAGCTCGATGCGCTGGTCGCCGGGCTGCCCGCCGCGGCGGCGGGGCTGTCGGCCGAGTGCGATCTCGTCCTGGCCGTCGCACAGCTGCGCTCCGGCCGGCTGGAGGCCGGTTCGGCCAGCCTGTCCTCCGCGCGGGCGCAGCTGCCCGCGGCGGGGTCGGGCCCGGCGGCCGCCCGCCGCCGGACGCTCGTCGACCGGATCGACATCGTGGAGGCGTACCGTGCCGAGCTTGCCGGGGAACCGGCGGCGATGATCGCCGCGGCCCGGCGGCTGCAGCGTTCCGGGCCGCCGGGTGGCCCGCCCGCCGGGACGGCACCGCGTGCGGGCGCCGCCGCCGGGCCGGCACGGGCACCCGGGGGCGATCCGGACGCCGCGGCCGACCGGGCTGTGATCGACCGGGCTGGGGCCGACCGGGCTCCGTCGAGGCCCGGTCGGGTGCCGGACGAGCGGGCCCGCGCGCTGGCGTTGTGCGCGCGGGGCCGGGGCGAGCTGTGGCTCGGCCGGCTGGCCGTCGCCGCCGGCCTGTTGTGCGAGGGCGCCGAGGTGGCCCGGCGGGCCGGGCTCGGCGGCGTCGAGGTGTCCTGCCTGGGGGCACTCGCCCTCCAGTACGCGCTGCGCGGCCGGCTGCGCCAGGCCGAGAGCCATCTGTACGCGGTGGTCGGCACGGCGGCCGACCCGTCCGGAGCACTGGCCGGTCGCTCTGGTGCGCTGGCCGGCGTGCCCGATGCGGCGACCAGCGTCCCCGGCGGGGCACGGCCCGGCGAGCGGTGGGGCATCCCCGGACTGCCCGAGGCGTATCTGGCCGCCGTGCTGGTTCACCTGCAGCGTGCGGAGCCGGTCGAGGCCGACCGGTGGCTGGGCGCGGCGCGGATGACGATCACTGCCGCCCACCCCGCCTTCCTCGGCGGGATCGCCGCGATCTGCGCCGCGCGGCTGCGCCTGCTCGACGGATCACCCGACGAGGTGCGCGCGGCCCGGCGGATGTTGACCGTCGCCAGGACCGGCCCGATGCCGCCGCTGTGCGCGGCGGCCAGGCAGGCGGCCGAGGCGGACCTGCTCGTCGCCGCCGGTAATCCGGAGGCGGCCCGCCGGCTGCTGCTGCGGGACGCCGACCGCGCGGCCCCGGACCCGCAGACCCAGCTCGCGCTGGCGCGCTGCGCCCTGGCCTGCGCCGACGTTCCCGCGGCGGAGGAGGCGCTCGCCCCGCTGCTGCGGGCCGACGACGGCGGCGCGGGACTCGTCGCGGCGTGCGTGCTCGGCGCGGTCGCGGCTGCCCGGCGTGACGACCACGCCCGCGCCGGTGGCCTGCTCGCCCGGGCGGTGGCGCTCGCCGCGGACGAGGGCATGGTCGCGCCGTTCTTCGAGGCGGGGACGGAGGCGCTGGCGATGGTGCTCGCCCATCCCGGGCTGACCGACGCCTATCCGGCCTTCGTCGCCGTCCTCACCCGGTCGGGGAGGTCCGGGCCGCGGCCGGTGCCCGTGCTGTCGCGATCCGCGGCGCAGGGGTCCGCGTCGCCTCGGCCTGCGGCGTCGAGGCCAGCGGCGGCGCACGCGGGGCCCGGCGCGTCGGGGCAGGGGAGCGCGCCGCCTCGGGCGGGCGTCCGGGCGCCCGCCGCGTCAGGTGCCGGGCCGGCGGCCCGCGCGGGGGAGCCGACGGACCTGGTGGTCGGGCCCGATGTCGTCGTGCCGCAACCGGCTCCGCCGATGTCGCAGCGGTCCCGGACCACGGTGCCGGCCGCCGGGCCGGGGCGGCCGGCCGGGTCGTTCGCCGGCCCGGATCCGGCCTGGCCCGGCGCGCAGGGAGCCCCGGACGGCGGCGGTCGGGACGTCCGCAACGGCGTCGACCGCGGCATCGGTATCAACGACGGCGGCCTCAGCCGGGATGGCGATGGCGTCGATGGCGACGGCAACCGCGTCGACGGCAACCGCGTCGGTGGCGACGGTTTCGGTGGTGGCGGGGGCGTGGGTGGGCTCGGGTCGCCCCGGGGGCCGTGGCGCCCCGATGGCGCGCCCGTGGGCGGCCCCGGTGACGCCCGGCGCCGAGGCGGTCCCGGTGGTGGGAGCGCGGGTGGTGGGCCGCGCCCGGGGAGTGGGGAGCACCGGCCGGAGCCGGCCGAACGGCTCAGCGAGCGCGAGCTCGCGGTGCTCAGCTACCTGCCCACGATGCTCACCACCGCGGAGATCGCGGCCGAGATGTACGTGTCGGTGAACACCGTCAAGACGCACCTCAAGAGCATCTACCGCAAGCTGGACGTCGCCAGGCGCCGGGACGCCGTCCACCGTGCGCGTGCCCTTCACCTGTTGTGATCGGCCACCTGTGGCGATCGGCATCTGTTGGGATCGGCACACGTCGTCAGCCCGCCGGGCGGTGTGTCTCGTCGGGCCATCCCGCGTCGTCGAGGTGCCACACGGCCCTCGGTGGCAGGTGACGGGCGTGCTCGCCGGGCTCCTCGGGGGTGCCCGCGGCGGGCTCGCCGCCTTGCGGCGGGGCCAGGTCCGGGCCGGTGCCGCACCACCCCGGTGCGACGTCTGAGCGGGGCGGACTCTCTCCGGCGCCCCACCACTCGGGACCACCTTCGTGGGGGTACCCGGGGTTGTGGACCTGCCCGGCGGGGCCGGGGAAACCGCTGGGGCCGAGGTCCTCCCACATGGCGGGGATGCCCGCGTGGGGATGTTGGCCCGGGGGTGGTCCGGCGGCCGGGAAACGAAATCCGGTTGGCTCCTCTGTCCCGAACCGTTCAGTGCCGGCCTGCGGCCAGAACCGCTCGGTCGTGCCATCCACCGAGGGGAAACGCGGGGGAAACGGAGGAAGTGGAAGCGTCGCGGCAACGGCTGCCGGTCGGCGGCGGCGCGGCGGGCGTAGACCGCGCCCGAGACAGACGAGCAGGGTGGCTCCACCGGCCAGCATGATGATCGAACCGAGGACCCGCAGGTCGATGCCGGTCAACCGATAGGACAACGCATAGCGGAGCGTTGCGCCCGCGGCGATGAGGAAGATCGCGAATCCGGTCGTCACTCGCTTCACCTCATTTCGGCGGGCCTCGTGGGCCGACCGCAATGGTGATCGAATGTGATCGTCAAATATACGCTCGGTGAGAAAACTACCCTCTGTGGCAGGTGGTTACACGCGTGCAGCCGAAGGTGGAGGTGGTGGTCGGACCGGGCCAATTTGAGGGCGGTTGCTGGCACCTTTGGGTGGTGGAGGCGCTGCGTTGATGTGACTGTGCGTGTCGCAGTCGTGACGATCAACGGTGTCCCGCGGGGAAATGACGCATGAACTGAGGTTCATTATTCACATAAGCGGGCCAGGCTTATCAGGCGTCAGAAAGTAGGCTTCGCGGACTGGCATCTGGGTAGTCGCGGCCCTAGGCTTGCCGAACATGTCCAGCTTGGCCGGAAATACGCCGGCTGATTCGCGACTACCGGCCAGTGACCTGGTGTCGGTCTGCCCCCGGAGGCATGTGTGACTGACCGAATGCTCAGCAATCCCGATGGTAGCCCCAGCGGCCATCCGGCCACCGGCCGGCTCGCCGTGACGATGGACACATCGGCGGGGGTTTCTCGGCCGCCCGGCGTGGCGGCCCCGCACCGGGCACCTACGATGCGGCACGCGCCGATCTCGGCGACGTCCGCGGTGGGCCACCCGGGCGCCCGTACCCGTCCCGGCGCGGTGGCGGCGGGTCTGCCCGGCCGCGCCCCGGTCGCGGCCCGCGGGCCGCAGGTGCCGCGGGATCTGGCGCTCGGCGCGGCGGAGCTGCGCGGCGTGCTCCGCGTCGTCGAGGACTGCGAACGAGCGGCGTCGCTGCCGGCGTTCCGCGAGGCGGCGCTCGACGGGATGGCCCGCCATCTCGGCTACCGCCACTCGGCGTTCTTCCTCGGCTCGTCCCCGCAGGCGACCTTCCAGGACGCCCGCCCGACCGGTCGCGGTCTCGCGCTGCGCATGGCCGGGCCCTTCCTGGAGCGGTACCGCAGCCTCGAGGTCTTCAACGACCCGGAGAGCCTGCGGCTGATGTGGGAGCGCGGCCTGGTCACGCTCGACGAGATCGGGGTGCCCGACCGGCCCGAAGTCCGGCTGCGGTTGGAGCGCTTCCTGCGCGCCCACGGGATCCACGCGAAGCTGCTGATCAGGCTCGCCGGGGGAAGCGGTGTCGGTGCGGTCGTCTCCCTGCTGGACCCGCGGCCCGGTGCCTTCGGGCCGCGTGACCGCGCCGTGGGCGCCGTGCTCGCCCGCCACCTCGGCAACCTGCTGCGCTTCTACATCCGGGTGAACCCGGGCCCGGCCGTGACGGCGAAGCTTTCCGCCCGTGAGCGCGACGTCGTCCGCCTGGTGGCGGAGGGCCAGTCGAACCGGCAGGTGGCGGAGGCCCTCTGCATCAGCATCGACACGGTCAAGCACCACCTGACGCACGCGCTCGTGGCGACCGGTTGCTCCAACCGCACCCAGCTCGCGCTCGCCTGGCAGCGTGAGATGGGCTCGATGCCGGCGCCGGGGCTGCCCCGCCCGTAGCCGGTGCCGTCGTATCCCGGCCAGCCGTGGTCGGGGCGCTCGCGGGTCCGCGGACCGGCGGCGCACGAGCGGGCGGTGCGGGGTGCCCACCCGGTGCCGATCGCTCTCCTCAGCACAACCTGTTCATGATCGTCCGTGCGGGTTCGCTCGACCCGCACCCTCCGGGGGCACCGGCGCCCGGATAGCAACGCCCGGCCGGCATGCCCGGCAGGGTCGTCGGACCAGCCCACGGCCCGACATAGCCCGGACGTCGAGAGATCGGCGCCAGGCGGAACGTACACCGGATCGCGCCCGCGCTCGCCCGGCGCGCGGCGCGTCCGAGGGCTCGGCCGCGCGCCACGGCGCACGCGGACCGAGGCCGTCCGCACCCCCGACGGGAGACCGGCGGGACCGGGACCGCCCATCCCGGTCACCCGCCGCGGGCTGACGTCGAAGCAACTCGCGGTCACATGTTCGGCGTGGGGGGGGGGGGGGGGGGGGGGGGGCGCGGCCCCGGGCGCCCCCACGGCCGGGGGTGCGGCCGGGGGTGTCGTCAGGTCCGGGCAGGGCGGAGGCCGGGCAGGTGGCGTCCCGTAGAAACAGCGAGGCACCATGGCCCGCGGAGGTGCCGTGACCCGGATCGGCGCGGGGGACGCCCGTCATCTCCGGGAACGGGGTGTCGCGGGCCAGCGGGGTGTCGCGGGGCACCGCGGCGGAGGCGATGGCTGTGGGCGGGCCCGCGGGAAGGCTGGGTAGGGCGGGGAAGGGGTGGACCAGGCCCTGGCGGGCCGCCCATCCGCGCGGCCCGGTCGTGGTCGGGGCCACCCGCCCGAAGGTGGACATCGGCAGCGGCTCGGCCCGCGCGGGCGCGATCCGGGCCGGAGCGGGACGCGTCGGGATCGGGGCCGGAGCCGGGTGGGTGGCGGGAAGCTCGACGGGGCGTCGGGTCCCGTCCGGAGACGTCCCGATCACCGCGACGAACCCGGCCGGACGGCGGGCCGCCGCCCGGCGGACCGCGCGCACCACCGCCCCGAGCCCGGGGGGGACATGCCCGCGCCCGGGTCGCCATGGCGCTTGTCGTAACGGCATCCGCACGTGGCCCTTCTCGTTCACCGCCGGTGCTGGTGACGCCCGCGGCGCCCACCTCGCGGTATCCAGGTCTGTCGGGGCATCCGTTCACGAACCGGGGCCGACCCGTGCCCGGCGCCGGCCGGGGCGGGACCGCCCTCGGTGGGACCGGCGCCGCCGGCAACCACAGCCGCCGGCTGCTACACACAGTGAAGCCCCGTGAACGAAGGGTATGAAGGCTCTTCGGGCATCCGCAACTAGTTCGTGGATGTCGGACATGCAGTACCGGCATCCGCACCAGCGGTCGACGCACCCCCGGTGGGTGTGCTCCCCCGACCTTCGCGCTTCTGACCTGCATCATCAGGCGACGCACCGGCTCAGATGGCCGGGTCGCAGGCGCCGGGACGGCCGTCCCGCACGGCACGGGAAGACCACAGGCGACCCACCTGATGGGGTGGGTCGTCAGGGCGCCGGACGGCCGCCGTGCCGGCCCGACGGCCCCGCGGCCACCGTCCGGCCGGTCAGCCGGTGGTGGCGGCGACGGCGTCGACCATGGCGGCGGTCAGGGTGGCGACGTCCGCCGGCTCCATCACGAACGGCGGCATCGCGTAGACGAGCCGTCCGAACGGGCGCACCCACACCCCCAGCTCGACGAGCAGCGGCTGGATGACGGCCATGTCGACCGGACGGTGGGTCTCGATAACGCCGATGGCGCCGAGAGTGCGGACGTCCGCGACGCCCGGCAGGTCGGCGGCGGGCGCGAGCCCGGCCGCCAGCGCGTCGTGCACGGCGCGGACCCGCTCCCGCCACGGGGAGGCGAGCAGCAGCTCGACGCTCGCCCGCGAGATCGCCGCGGCCAGCGGGTTGGCCATGAACGTGGGGCCGTGCATGAACGCGCCCGCCTCCGACGCGCAGACGCCGTCGGCCACCTCGGCGGTGCACAGGGTGGCGCCCATCGTCAGGTAGCCGCCGGTCATCGCCTTGCCGACACACATGATGTCCGGGGTGATCCCGGCGTGATCGCAGCCGAACAGCTCCCCGGTGCGCCCGAAGCCGGTCGCGATCTCGTCGGCGACGAGCAGCACCCGGTGCCGGTCGCACAGCTCACGGACCCGGGCCAGCCAGCCGGGGGCGTAGAAGCGCATCGCGCCGGCGCCCTGCACGACCGGCTCGAGAACGACCGCGGCGATCTCCCCCTCGTGGGCGGCGAGCAGGCGTTCGACGTCGGCGAGGTCGTCATCGGTGACCGGCTCGCCGAAGCCGGGAGCCGGGGCGGGGGCGAACAGATGCCGGGCCAGCAGGCCGGTGAACAGGTGGTGCATGCCGGTGTCGGGATCGCAGACCGACATCGCGCCGGAGGTGTCACCGTGGTAGCCGCGGCGGATCGTGAGCAGCCTCGTCCGCCCGGGCCGGCCGCGCCCGGCCTGGTACTGCAGCGCCATCTTGATCGCGACCTCGACGGCGACGGAGCCGGAGTCGCAGAAGAACACCCGCTCCAGGCCGGGTGGGGTGACCCGGACAAGCAGCTCGGCCAGCGCGACGGCGGGCTCGTGGGTGAGCCCGCCGAACATGACGTGCGACATCCGGTCCAGCTGGTCGCGGGCGGCCTGGTCCAGGACGGGATGGCGGTATCCGTGGATCGCCGCCCACCACGACGACATCCCGTCGAGCAGCTCGCGGCCGTCGGTGAGGGTCAGGCGCACCCCGGCGGCGGAGGCGACGGCGAACAGCGGCGCCTGGTCGCGCACGGAGGCGTACGGATGCCAGACGACCGCGCGGTCCCGGGTGACCAGGTCGGAGGCGTCCATGGCCCCAGCTTCTCCCACCGGCCGCCGGAGCGGGCCGGTGGCGGCGGGCGCGGGGCTGTGCCGCTGCTCACCCGGCTTCGGCCGGTGGGACGTGCCACGGCCGAAGCCGGGGGCCGGGCGAGGCGGGGTGTGGGGGTGTGTCGGAAGGGCCACACGGGGCACCCACCGGTCCCGGGTGCGGGCGGCGGCGTCGAAGATGGGACGGGCACTGTCCACCCGCTCACACTGTCCACCGCTCGCCGGCCGCCCGCCGGTGCCGGCTGCCCGCCGCCGTGTGGTCGGCCACAGGTCCAGGGAGGAGTCACCTCGCATGCCGCCCGACCCCACCGACCCCGCCGTGCCGGCCGCGCGTACCGCGGCCGCAGCGCTCGCCGAGCCGGCGGTGCTCGTGCGCCGCGAGGGTGCCCTCGGCCGGATCACGCTGAACCGACCGAAGGCGATCAACGCGCTGACCACGGGCATGGTGCAGACCATCGACGCGGCGCTGCGGACCTGGGCGGCTGACGACGGGATCGCCGCGGTGCTCGTCGACGGGGCGGGCGGGCGCGGCCTGTGCGCGGGCGGCGACATCCGCTTCTTCCACGACTGCGCGCGGCGCGGCGACCCGGCACCGAAGGCGTTCTGGGCCGCCGAGTACCGGCTCAACGCGCTGATCAGCACCTACCCGAAGCCGTATGTGGCGCTGATGGACGGGCTCGTCATGGGCGGCGGGATCGGGATCTCGGCGCACGGCGCCACCCGGATCGTCACCGAGCGCTCGGTGCTGTCGATGCCCGAGGTCGGGATCGGCTTCGTCCCCGACGTCGGTGGCACCCACCTGCTCGCGCGGATACCCGGGGAGATCGGGACGCATCTGGCCCTCACCGGCGCCCGGATCGGCGCCGCCGACGCCATCGCCTGCGGGCTGGCCGACCACCACCTGCCCAGCGACGCGCTGCCGGCGTTCGTCGCCGCGCTGCGCGAGGCCGCCCCCCCCGCGCGCGGCACCGCGGCGGCCGGCCTCGGCGCGGGCGGCGCGGGCCCACTGGCCCGCCGGTACGCGACGGTCGCCGCGGCGACCGGCCCGTCCTCGCTGGCGGCCGACCGGGCCTGGATCGACCCGTGCTACCGGCACGGCAGCGTCGAGGAGATTCTTGCCGCGCTGACGGCCAGCCCCGCCCCGGCGGCCCGCGCCGCCGCGGAGGAGATCGCCGCGAAGTCACCGACCTCGCTGAAGGTGACCCTGCGCGCGCTGCGTTCGGCGCGGGCGCTGCCCGGGCTGGGAGCCTGTCTGGACCAGGAGTACCGGATCGCCTGCGTGCTGCTGAGCACCCACGACCTCGTGGAGGGCATCCGTGCGGCTGTCGTCGACAAGGACCGCTCCCCTCGCTGGTCCCCGGCCCGGCTCGACGACGTCACGACCGAGGACGTCGACCGGTTCTTCGCCCCGCTGGGCGACGCCGAGCTCGGCCTGGGCGACGCCGGCGGAATCGGTCCGACCGACGACTCCGGTCCGGGCGGCGAGCTCGGTCTGCGCGAAAGAGAGGCGGCCCGATGACCGACAGCTGGGGCGCGGCGGCCGGGACGCCGGCAGCGGCCACAGGACCTGTCGAGTCGACCGAGCCGGTTGGAGTCACCGCGCCGGTGACGGTGCCGGGTCCGCCCCGGCTCGCCGGCGGCGCGGTCCTGCTGGCCGCGGTGCTGCCGGCGCCCGGCACAGCCTGGTCCCCCGCCGCGGACCCCGGGACCGGGCCGGCGCTCGCCGCGGTGGAGAAGTTCGACGACGACTTCGGCGGCGCCACGGACGCCCAGCTGTTCCCCGAGGAGGCCGCGACCCTCACCCGCGCGGTCGACAAGCGCCGCCGCGAGTTCACCACCGGACGGATCTGCGCCCACCGGGCGCTGGAGGCCCTCGGCGTGCCCGCGGTGCCCATCCTCCCCGGGGAGCGCCGTGAGCCGCTGTGGCCGGCCGGGGTGGTCGGCAGCATCACCCACACCGCCGGTTACCGGGCGGCCGTCGTCGCCCGCGGCGCGGCAGGTTCGGCGGTGAGTGTCGGCATCGACGCCGAGCCGAACGAGCCGACGCCCGGCGGCGTGCTCCGCGAGATCTCGCTGCCCGCGGAGCGGGACATGCTCACCGCGCTGGGCCGGGAGCACCCGGCTGTCTGCTGGGACCGACTGCTGTTCAGCGCCAAGGAGTCGGTGTACAAGGCCTGGTTCCCACTGGCCCAACGCTGGCTGGGCTTCGACGACGCCGAGCTGACGATCACCGTCGACGCCGGGGCCGACGGCGGGGGCGGGGCCGGCAGCGGTCCCGGTGGGAGCAGCCTCAGTGGGATCAGTCCCGGCTGGAGCCGACCCGGTGCGAGTGGTGGGGACGGGCCGCCTGTCGAGGGAGCGCCCATCGCGGGGGCACCTGGGGTGGATGCGCGGGGGGTGTTCCAGGCGCGTCTGCTGGTGGCGGGGCCTGCGCTGCCCGGCGGGGAGCTGACCGGTTTCAGCGGGCGCTGGGCGGTGGGCCGGGGCCTGATCGTCACCGCGATCGCCTTCACTCCCCCGATCTGAAACCTGCCGCACCCGCAGCGATCCGCCCGGTCGGGTGGCCGGGTCGGGAAGCGCGGTGCGGGTGAAGATTCGCCGGGGTCGGCCTACCGTGGGTGGGTGTGAGCGTGGTGTTCCTGGAGGCCTCCGGGCCTGCACCGCCCGACCTGTGCTGGGAGCGGTACGCCGTCCCGGCGGCCTGGCCGGGCTGGGCGCCGCAGATCCGGGCGGTCGAGATCGAGAGCGCGGGGCGCGTCCCCGCAGGTACCGCGGGCCCGGCGGGTGCCGCGGCCGGAGCGTATGCCGGGCAGGGCCACGGCACCTTCCAAGGGCACAGCCGCGATCAGGATCATTACGGCTGGCGGCCCTGCGGCGAGGAGCCCCGTGGGGCGGACGCGGGCAGGTGGCAGCGGATCGTTCCCGGGCTGCGCGGGCAGGTGCGTCCACTCGCCGGGCCGGCGGTGCGGTTCCTCGTCACCGCCGTGGACGAGTTCGAGCGCACCTGGAGCTGGCGGGTCGGGATCGGCCCGCTGCGGCTGGACCTCGACCACGGCGTGGACGCCTGCCTCGACGGCGGCACGTCCACCTGGCTGCGGATCACCGGACCGGGCCCGCTGCCCCACGCCTACGCCCCACTGGCCCGGGTCGCGTTACGCCGCATCGTCCGCTGACCCGGCACGAGGCGTCCCGCACTTCTCCGACGGGTCTCCGGGCGCGGTCAGCGGGCGGGCCGATGCAGGAAGACCTCGATGCCGTCGAGGATGCGCGCCAGCCCGAACTCGTAGTCGGTGTCGTCGTAGTCCGGCGGGCTGTCGAGCGACCCGGTCGCGACGATCTCCATGAGCGCCGGGTAGCGCTCGCGGTCGATCAGCTGGCGCAGTAGCGACCCCCAGGACGGCGGCGGCTCGGCGTCCGCGGACACGGCCTCGGCGGGCACGGCATTGCCTGCCGGCCCGGCCGCCGAGGCGGCGGCCTCCGCGGCGGCCGCGGAGGTTGCCGAGGCGGGAGCCGCGCCGGGGCCGTAGGCGCGGCGCAGCTGCACCCACAGCCGCGTCTCGGCGCGCACGTACCCGTCGAGGAGAAGCATCACGCTCGGCTTCTCCTCGGGGGTGGCCCGTGTCCCGGCGAGGGCCGCCAGCCCGGCGTCGAGCCAGCGCAACTGGTTGGGGCCCAGCGGCGGCCCGCTGATCGGGGCGTCGAGCGCCCACGGGTGGCGCTGGTAGAGCGAGCGGTACTCCCCCGCCCAGCGCTCGAGCACCGCACGCCAGCCCTCCCCCGGCGCGGGGCCCGGCGGAGGGCTGGCCATGACGGCGTCGAGCATGAGCATGAGCAGCTCGTCCTTGCCGGTCATGTACCGGTAGAGCGACATCGCGGTGAAGCCGAGCCGCTGGGCGAGCCGGCGCCCGCGCGCGCCGCCGAGCTGCTGGCGCGCTTCGAGCTGACCGACGCCCGCACCCGGGCGGTGCGCACCTACTCCGGGGGGATGCGCCGCCGTCTGGACCTGGCCCTCGGCCTCGTGTCCCGACCGCAGGTGGTGTTCCTCGACGAGCCGACCACCGGGCTCGACCCGCGCAGCCGCGCCGAGCTGTGGACGGTCATCCGCGAGCTCGCCGTGGACGGCGTGAGCGTCCTGCTCACCACCCAGTACCTGGAGGAGGCCGACCGGGTCACCGTGCTCGACCGCGGGCGGTTCGTGGCCGAGGGGACCACCGAGGAGCTGAAGTCCCGGTTCGCCGGGCAGCGCCTCGAGCTCACGTTCACCGACGACGCCCACTTCGCCGCCGCGCTGCGGCTGCTCGGCCCCACCGCGGGCGAGCGCGACGCCCGGCGCCGGGCGGTGGAGATCCCCACCGACGGCACCGCCACCGACGTGCGCGCCGTCCTCGACCGGATGCGGCACGCCGGGCTGGAGGTCGGCCCGGTCGCGCTGCGCCGGCCGAACCTCGACGACGTGTTCCTCAGCCTCACCACCGCGAGCCGCACCACCGCGCCGTCCACTCGCCCCACGCCGGTGGCGGTCACGCCGGCCGGCGCGTCCACCACCGGGGTCGCCGCGCGCCGCGCGCGGCGCCGGCCGGCCCGCCCCGTCCCGCCGTGAGGAGCCCGCGCGATGACCACCGAACCCCTCGCCCCCGCCGGCATCGCCCCGGCCGAGGGATGGGCGTCCACGCTGCGCTGGGCGGCGGCGGACGCCGCCGTGATGGTCGGCCGCGGCATCCGGCACCTGACCCGCGACCCGGAGACGCTGCTGCTGAGCGTGATCCTGCCGATCAACCTGATGCTGCTGTTCGTCTACGTGTTCGGCGGCGCGATCGACACCGAGGGCGACTACGTCGACTATGTCGTGCCGGGCATCATCCTGCTCTGCGCGGGTTACGGGGCGGCCGCGACCGCGGTCGGTGTCGCCCAGGACACCACGGCCGGTGTCATCGACCGGTTCCGCTCGCTGCCGATCTCGGCCGGGGCGGTGCTGACCGGGCATGTCGTCGCCAGCGTCGCGCGTAACGCCGTCTCGACCGCGCTGGTCGTCACGGTGGCGCTGGCCACCGGGTTCCGCCCGAACGCCACCGCCGCGGAATGGTGCGCGACCGCCGCGGTGCTGCTGCTGTTCGTCCTCGCCATGACCTGGCTGTCGGTGGCGCTCGGCCTGCTGGCCGGCAGCCCGCAGGCCGCCAGCGGGTTCACTTTCTTCGTGCTGTTCCTGCCGTACCTGAGCAGCGCGTTCGTGCCGACGGGGACGATGCCGGCCCCGCTGCGGGCGGTCGCCGACCACCAGCCGGTCACCCCGGTGATCGAGACGCTGCGCGGCCTGCTGATGGGAACGCCGATCGGGACGGGCGGGTGGCTGGCGCTGGCCTGGTTCGGCCCGGTGCTGGCCGGGTCATACCTGGCGGCGAAGTTCCTGTTCGGACGGCGTGCGTTCACCGGGCGGGCGGGCTGACCGGTGGTCTCGACGCACCAGGACGATGCCACTCTGGGCTAAGCTGGAGCCGCCACAAGGGCGCGCAAAAGCGCGCTATACGCAGCCACAGATTAGCGGAAAGGGTTGGGGATTGTCAAACGAAGCGGTGCCCGCCGCGGCTGTGCCCCCCGCGCCCCCGGTGCCCCCTGAGAGCGCCCCGGCCCCGGCCGGAGACACCTCCGGGGGCGACGAGCACGCTCGGGAGCAGCAGTATCTGACCATGCTGCACGAGCGGCTGGACGGGCTACGCGCCGCCGCCGCCGCCGGACTCGCCGAAGCCCTGCTGCGCGACGATCCCGAACCCGGCGCGCGCGCCGACCGCGACGCGCTCGCCGCCCGCCACGCCGACCAGGTCGCCCGCTTCGACGCGATGCGCGACCGGCTGCTGTTCGGCCGGCTCGACATGGCCGACGGCGAGCAGCGTTACATCGGCCGGATGGGTGTCCTCGACCCCGAAGCCGACTACCAGCCGCTGCTCATCGACTGGCGGGCCCCGGCCTCCCGCCCGTTCTACCTGGCCACCGGGGCCACCCCGCTGCACGTCGCCCGCCGCCGCCACATCCGCACCGTCGGGCGGCGGGTGACCCACCTCGACGACGAGGTGTTCGGCCCGACGACCCTCGGCGGCGGGGTCCTCGGCCTGCGGACCCTCGACGGGCTCGGCGCCGACGAGGGCGACCCCGACCTCACCGCCGGCCCGCCCACCGCGACCGGTGAACCGGACGGCACACCGGCGCACGACAGCCTCGTCGGCGAGGCGGCGCTACTGGCCACCCTCGGCGCGCACCGCACCGGCCGGATGCGCGACATCGTCGCGACCATCCAGGCCGAACAGGATCGGATCATCCGCTCCGAGCAGGACGGCATCCTCGTCGTCGAGGGCGGACCGGGTACCGGCAAGACCACCGTCGCGCTGCACCGTGCCGCCTACCTGCTGTACTCCCGGCGCGAGCAGCTGTCCAAGCGCGGGGTGCTGATCGTCGGGCCGAACCCGGCCTTCCTGCGCTACATCGAGCAGGTGCTGCCCTCCCTCGGCGAGACCGGGGTGCTGCTGTCGACCGTCGGTGACCTCTTCCCCGGCGTGCGGGCCCGCCGCGCCGAGAGCACGACCGCCGCGGAGGTCAAGGGCCGACCCGAGATGGTCGACATCCTGGCCGCCGCCGTTCGTGACCGCCAGCGGCTCCCCGACACGCCCGTGGAGATCACCGTCGCGGACGGGATCGCCCGCCTCGACGAGACCATCGTCGTGCCGGCCCGGGCCGCCGCCCGGCTCACCGGACGCCCGCACAACCATGCCCGGTCGGTGTTCGTCCGCGAGGTGATCACCGCCCTGACCCGCCAGATCGCCGACCGGTACGAGTCGTCGATCGACGAGGTCGACATCCCGGACTTCGTCGACGACTTCATGCTCTGGCCGGACACCGACGCCGCGCGCGACGCCCTCGGCGACGGCACCGAAGGCGGCGAGCCGGGTGGGGGCAGCGCGGCGGCGGACGGCGGCGACTGGCCCAGCGCGGCCCTGGCCGCCGCGGCCGCGGCGGCGGACCGGCCGGTGCTCGACCCCTCCGACCTGGCCGACCTGCGCCGTGATCTGAGGTCCGACCCCAGGCTCGCCGAGGCGATCGACGGCCTGTGGCCGCTGCTGACCCCGCAGGCGCTGCTGGAGGACCTGTTCGCCTCCGCCGACGCGCTGTCGCGCGCCGCCCCCGGGCTGACCGACACCGAGCGGGCGGCGCTGCGCCGCGACCCCGGCGGGGGCTGGGCCCCCGGCGACTGGGCACCCGCCGACACCCCGCTGCTCGACGAGGCCGCCGAACTGCTCGGCGACGACCCCCGGGCGGCGATCGACGCGGCCGTCGCCGCGCACCTGGAGCGCCAGCAGCGGATCGACTACGCCGGCGGCGTGCTGGACATCCTCTCCCGCGGCGACACCGAGGACCCCGACGGCGAGCTGCTGATGGCCTCCGACCTCATCGACGCCGACCGGTTCGGCGAACGCCAGGAGGAGGTCGACACCCGCAGCACCGCCGAGCGCGCGGCCGCCGACCGCACCTGGGCGTTCGGCCACGTGATCGTCGACGAGGCGCAGGAGCTGTCCCCGATGGCCTGGCGGATGGTGATGCGCCGCTGCCCGACCCGGTCGATGACGCTGGTCGGCGACGTCGCGCAGACCGGCGACGCGGCGGGGAGCTCCTCGTGGGCGCAGGCGCTCGACCCGTTCGTCGGCCCGCGCTTCACCCTCGAGCGGCTCACGGTGAACTACCGCACCGGCGCGGAGATCATGGCCATCGCCGGCGACGTGCTCGCCGCTCAGGGGCGTGGGCTGCGCGCGCCGCGGTCGGTGCGCCGGTCGGGCCGCGCGCCGTGGCGGCTCACGGTCGGCGCCCACGAGCTGGCCGAGCATCTGGAGCGGCTGGTACGTGCCGAGCGCGCGGCGGCCGGCGGCGGGCGGCTGGCTGTGATCGTGCCACGCTCCCGCCGCGACGAGCTGGCGTCCCTCGCCGAAACCGGGTCCACCGGCCCGCGGCCGGACCAGGACGGGGAGGGTGGCTCGGACGGGGATCCGGAGCGGCCGGTCGTCGTGCTGACGGTCCGTGAGTCCAAGGGGCTGGAGTTCGACGCGGTCATCGTGGTCGAGCCCGAGCGCATCCTGGCCGAGTCGCCGCGGGGCGCCGGTGACCTGTACGTCGCGCTGACCCGGCCGACGAACCAGCTCGGGGTCGTGCACGTCGGCGAGCTGCCGGCGGTGCTGAGCCGGCTGCGACCGCGCGAGGGGACCGGTGAGACAGCCAGCGAGGCGACCGGCGGCGTTCCGGCGGCCGGTCCGGCGGCATCCGGTCGCTGAGGCGCCTCGTGCCGCGGCGCGAGGCGCGGCGGGCTGTGGTGGCGACCGTCGGGTCGCCGGGCGGAGGTCGGTCCGTCCCCGGGACGGGGCACACAGCCCCGTCCCGGGGACGGAATGGAGGTTTCAAGATCGAATTTAGTCGCGAACGGTCGTCAACAGCGTTGACTATCTTGTGTCGGGGGTGCACCAGCCGGTAGTCGAACGATCAGCCCACCGCCGGTCACCCGCCCCGCGCGGTAGACGCGAGTAGTCGATGCCACCGGTCAGGCTCGAGGTTCAGCCACCGGTCGACATCTTCGCGCCACCAGATCCGGGTCCCGTTCCAGGCGGACGTCCGGTTCACGACCCCCGCGGCCGCGGGTGCCGCCGGATCACTGCGCAGCCGGTGATCGACAGCCTGCCGGGTGACGCCCAGCGCCCGGGCGATGTCACCAGACCCGACGAGCAGAGGGAGCTCATCCACCCCGCCGACGCTAACCGCAAAAAGGACGGACGGGATGCCCCGCCGCCCCGGTAGGTGGGGCAGCGCACCCCATCACAGGACCAACGGACGGCACACGGGAGCACTCGACCCCTGCGTACGGTACCCACCCGGTCTACGGAGCGGTGCGCTGACGACTCCGTCACGGCGCACCGCGCGGCGGGGAGAACGGTCAGGCGGCCGATCAGGCGGCGATCAGGCGGCGCGCTTCGCCGCGATCCGCTCGCTGTCGGGCCAGCGCACGTCGTGGGCCCAGCCGAGGCGCTCGAACACCGCGATCAGCCCGGCGCTGAGGTCGATCTGGCCGCGCAGCACACCGTGCCGCGCGCTGGTGGGGTCCGCGTGGTGCAGGTTGTGCCACGCCTCCCCGAACGACGGGACGGCCAGCCACCACACGTTGCCCGAGTGGTCCCGGGTGGCGAACGGCGTGGCGCCCAGGACGTGGCAGATCGAGTTGATCGAGAAGGTCACGTGGTGCAACAGGAAGACCCGGACCAGCGACGCCCAGAAGAACGCGGTGAGCGCGCCCGTCCACGACCCCGCCCACAGGCCGCCGACCAGCGGCGGGAGAAGCATCGACACGGCGACGAGCCAGCCGAAGCGGTCCGAGATCCGCCGGATGTCCCGGTCGGCGAGCAGGTCCGGGCAGTACCGCTGGGCATTGGTCCGCTGCGGTGCGAACAGCCACCCGACGTGCGCGTGCAGCAGACCGCGCGCCAGCGACCGGGTGCCGGGCCCGAAACGCCACGGGGAGTGCGGGTCGCCGTCACGGTCGGAGAAGCGGTGGTGGCGCCGGTGCGCGGCCACCCAGTCGATCACGCTCATCTCGATCGCCATGCTGCCGGCGAGAGCGAGCGCGATCCGCAGGCCCCGGCGCGCCTTGAACGCGCCGTGGGTGAAGTGCCGGTGGTAGCCGACGGTGATCCCGAGACCGCCGATGACGTACATCACCGCGCCGATGACGACGTCGTGCCAGCTCAGACCCCAGCCCCAGGCGAACGGGACAGCGAGGGCGACCGCCAGCAGCGGCCCACCCAGGAAGAGCGCGAGCAGGATCTGCTCGGCGCGGGACTTCGGCCGCGGATCCAGCTCGGGCGCGGTGCCCGCCGCCCGCGGCGCCGCAACGGCGGCGCCCGCGGCGCTCTCCCCCGCGGCGCTCTCCCCCGCGGCGGCCGCGCCCACGGCGGCCTTGACCGAGGTCCGCCTGCCCGCGGTGCTCACCGGCGGTGGGCACGCCGCCGGGCCCGCCGGCGTGGGCGGCCGCACCGCGACGGCCGTCGCGACCGGCCGGGACGGCTCCACCGGCACGGCGGCGACGGCTGGCGGGGCCGGCTCCACCGGCACGGCCGGCAGTGATGCCCGGGACGTGGCTGTGGCCGGACCGACAGTCAGTAGCACGGGCGGACTCACGCCCGTACGGTCATGGGACATATGGACCCTCTCCAGGTGGCCGACGACGACACCGCCGACTCTGCTGCGAATCATCGTCCTGGTCAGTGGAGGTGGCGCCCCGGCCCAGGGGGGTCTGACCCCACCCGTACCCGCGGGGGGTGAGCCGCGCCGGCACCGGCCGGCCCTCGGCGAGGGTGCCCGGCACCGGTGCCGGAACAGGTGCCCGGCGGGCGCCGGCGGACAGGTACTCGGCCCCGCCCGGCAAAGGCGGGGATACCCACGCCGCCGCGGGTCGATGCGCCGCCGCGCCCCGGCCGGTGGCGGTTCACCCGGCGCGGTTCACCCGGGTTCACCCGGCCCGGCCGACGAGCCTGCGCGCCACGGACCGGACGGCGCGCGCCGCCGCGGGGCGGCCCGTCGCCCGCGCCCGCCGTCCGTGGGGCACGATCGAGAGCACCATGACGCCGCACACCTCCACGCCCGAGAACACCTCACCCGACCTCGCCCCCGGCGGCAGCGCGCCCGGCGTCACACCCGGCAGCGCGCCGGGCCCGACCGCCGGCCCGACCGCCGGCCCGCCGTCGCTGGCCGACCGCCTGCCGGCCGGTCCCGAACCCGACGCGGACGCCCTGTTCGACGCGTTCGGCGCCTGGGTGACCGACCAGGGCCTGGAACTGTATCCGGCGCAGACCGAGGCGCTGATCGAGGTGGTGAGCGGAGCGCACGTCATCCTGGCGACACCGACCGGGAGCGGGAAGAGCCTGGTGGCCACCGGCGCCCACTTCGCCGCGCTCGGCTGGGGCCGGCGCACCTTCTACACCGCGCCCATCAAGGCCCTGGTGTCGGAGAAGTTCTTCGCGCTGTGCGCGGTGTTCGGCCCGGCGCGGGTCGGCATGATGACCGGTGACGCCTCGGTCAACGAGACCGCGCCGATCATCTGCTGCACCGCCGAGATCCTGGCGAACATCGCGCTGCGCGACGGCGCCGCGGCCGACGTCGGCCAGGTCGTCATGGACGAGTTCCACTACTACGCCGACCCGGACCGGGGCTGGGCCTGGCAGGTGCCGCTCATCGAGCTGCCCGACACGCAGTTCCTGCTCATGTCGGCGACGCTGGGCGACGTCACCCGGTTCGAGGAGGACCTGACCCGGCGCACCGGGCGGCCGACGGCGGTGGTGCGCTCGGCGCAGCGGCCCGTCCCACTGTTCCACCGGTATGTGACCACCCCGCTGCACGAGACGATCGAGGAGCTGCTCGAGACCCGCCAGGCGCCGGTCTACGTCGTGCACTTCACGCAGGCCTCCGCGCTGGAACGGGCCCAGGCGCTGATGAGCGTGAACGTCTCCACCCGGGCGGAGAAGGACGCCATCGCGGAGATGATCGGCGGCTTCCGGTTCTCCGCCGGGTTCGGCAAGACGCTGTCCCGTCTGGTCCGGCACGGGATCGGCGTCCACCACGCGGGGATGCTGCCGAAGTACCGCCGACTGGTCGAGCTGCTCGCGCAGGCCGGCCTGCTCAAGGTCATCTGCGGCACCGACACGCTCGGGGTGGGCATCAACGTCCCGATCCGCACCGTGGTGTTCACCGCGCTGTCGAAGTACGACGGCACCCGCACCCGGATCCTGACCGCGCGCGAGTTCCACCAGATCGCCGGGCGGGCCGGGCGGGCCGGCTACGACACCGTCGGCAACGTCGTCGTGCAGGCCCCCGAGCACGTCGTGGAGAACGAGAAGGCGCTGGCGAAGGCCGGGGACGACCCGAAGAAGCGGCGCAAGGTCGTGCGCCGCAAGCCCCCCGAGGGCTTCGTCTCCTGGGGCGTGCCGACCTTCGAGCGCCTCGTCGCCGCCGAACCCGAGCCGCTGACGTCGCACCTCGCCGTCAGCCACTCGATGCTGCTCAACGTGGTCAACCGGCCGGGGGACGCGTTCAGCGCGATGCGCCACCTGCTCACCGACAACCACGAGTCGCCGGCCGCGCAGCGCCGGCTCATCCGCCGGGCGATCGCGATCTACCGGGCGCTGCTCGCCGCCGGGGTGGTGGAGAAGCTCGACACGCCGGACGAGACCGGGCGCACCGTGCGGCTCACCGTCGACCTGCAGCTCGACTTCGCGCTCAACCAGCCGCTGTCCCCGTTCGCGCTGGCCGCGATCGAGCTGCTCGACCGCGAGTCCCCCGACTATCCGCTGGACGTCCTGAGCCTGCTCGAGTCGACGCTGGACAACCCGCGGCAGGTGCTGTCGGCGCAGCAGTTCCGCGCCCGCGGGGAGGCGGTGGCGGCGATGAAGGCCGAGGGCGTCGACTACGACCGTCGGATGGAACTGCTCGACGAGGTCACCTGGCCCAAGCCGCTCGACGAGCTGCTGCACGCCGCGCTGGCCACCTACCGGCGCGGCCACCCCTGGGTCGACGACTACGAGCTGTCGCCCAAGTCCGTCGCCCGGGACATGTACGAGCGGGCGATGACCTTCGCCGAGTACGTCGACTTCTACGGCCTGGCCCGCTCGGAGGGGCTGCTGCTGCGCTACCTGGCCGACGCGTTCAAGGCGCTGCGCCAGACGGTGCCCGAGGACGCGCGCACCGAGGAGCTCACCGACCTCACCGAGTGGCTGGGCGAGCTGGTCCGCCAGGTCGACTCCAGCCTGCTCGACGAGTGGGAGGCGCTGCGCGACCCCGCTCCCGAGAGCCACGCCCCGCCGAGCGGGCTGGTCGAGCGGACCTCGGCGGTCACCGCGAACACCCGCGCGTTCCGGGTGCTGGTGCGCAACGCGCTGTTCCGCCGGGTCGAGCTGGCCGCGCTGCGCCGCTACGACCTGCTCGGCGAGCTCGACGCGGCCGTGGGCTTCGACGCGCCGGCCTGGCGCGACGCCCTGGAGCCGTACTTCGACACGCACGCCGAGATCGGCACGGGGCCGAACGCCCGCGGCCCCGGGCTGCTCATCGTGGAGACCGCCGCGGACCGCTGGACGCTGCGCCAGATCTTCGACGACCCGGCCGGGGACCACGACTGGGGAATCAGCGCCGAGGTGGATCTCGCCGCCTCCGACGAGGCCGGCATCGCCGTCCTGCGGGTGACGGCCGTCGACCAGCTCTGAGCGGCTTTCCCGCGGTCCGCTTTCCGGCGGTCGGTCGGAGGGGCGTATCGGGCGGCGGGCGCGGCGGCGAACCGCCCATGGCACCGAGGTGTTCATACGCGCTCCGGGTGGTGCGCAACCGGCACCATCGGTCCAGCCCTCCCGCGTAGGTCCTGGAAATGCCGCAGGTGCGGTGCGGCGCGGTGCGGTAACGGACGGACATGACGGCCGCCGCGGCCGGCCCGCGGCCTTTCCCGTAACGGCCCGAGCCCGGCCGGGCCGGGCATCGCGCACCGGCGTCCACCCACGACCAGGGGTGACGGCGGCGACTGTGGGCGTGGGCCCGAAAGACGCCGCCGGCCTGGTATTTACCCAACCCCGACGGCAGGCATTCTCATAAACTAACCACCGGATACACAACTGACACCATGCCGGGAATCGACGAAGAACACCGGACGACGGATCCCGTCGATCCATGCCAACGGAGAACGAACGGTCGAGCACCGTGCCCCACGCGCCGCCGTGGCACGCCGGCGCGCTCCCCACGGCGCCGCGCGGCGGTGCGCGGCGGCGGGATCCACGCGCCGCGCACGGGGATCCGGCGGCGGTGGCGGGCCCACGCGACCGGGCCACCCCCATACACCTTCGCCGGATCCCAACCCTCACTGCGCGCGTTCGGCACCACAGTGCACAATGCGCTGATTGCCGGGACGAAGATCCCCTTGCTAGTCTCATTTCCCAGCAAGGCGTTTTGTCTGCCGTAAAGGACCGGGCGACCCGGCGACACTCCCCGCCGACCCGGCACCGCATCCGGCGCCGCACGACCTCCGTTTCCGCGACTGACCTCGTCTCACGCCGGCTTAGGCCCGGGAAATAAGTGGCGGGCCGGTGGCACCTTTGCTGAATTTTTCTGTTTTGTTTCGTTCTTAGTCCGCGAGACCCCCGGACGAGAGGAAGACGATGACATCGGGCACTTCCGATGACTGCTCGGTCGAGGCTTTGCTGCCTCGAGCCGTCACCCGGCTGCGCGCCCGTACCGGCGCCGATCTGGCCTATGGCGGATCGGTCGATCCCCGCTCGCGCTACCTGACCATCAGCGCGCTCGACGGGAACCGCACCAACGCGCTGCGCGGCATGTCGCTGCCGCCGGGCCACGGCGTGGGCGGGCGGGTCGTCGCGCTGGGACGGCCCGTCGTGATCGACGCCGGCACCCGCCCGCGCTACACCGAGGACCAGCGTGACTGGGCCGTCCTCGGCGAGGACATCTCCTCGGTGGTGGCCGTGCCGGTACGCACCGGCGGAACCGTCCACGCGGTGCTGTACTGCGGCGTGCGGGCCGACAACCCCGTCCCGCCGGCCGCCGTGGAGACCGCGCTCAGCGTCGCCCGCCGATTCGAGGCGTTCCTGGCCGAACGCACGATGACGGCGCGCGCCGACGCCGGCCCGACCTCGGGCGGCCCGGCGGGCGCGTCCCGGCTGCGGGTGCTGTGCCGGGTCGACGCCGAACTGGAGGAGCTCAGCTACCAGGCCGGCGACCCGGCCCTGCGGGAACGGATCGTCGCGGTGCGCGACCTGCTCGAGGACCTCTTCCCCGACACCGCGCCGCCGACGCGGGCCCAGCCCTTCGGGCTGTCCCCCCGCGAGCTCGACGTCCTGCGGCTCGTCGCGGAGGGCATGTCCAACGCGGAGACCGCGCGCCGGCTCGCCGTCAGCCCCGAGACGGTGAAGGCGTACCTGCGCAGCATCATGAACAAACTGGGGGTGCACAACCGCACCGCGGCCGTGAACGTCGCGCGCCGTTCCAGCCTTTTGCCGTGAGACAGGCGCGACAGCGCGCCGCCAGAACCGCCGACGGGCGGTGACCCCCCGAGATTCTCGGGACGGTCACCGCCCGTCTGCTTCGTCCGAGCCGTTCACCCGGCCGGCGGTGCACCCGACCGAAAGTGCTTCCCGCCGACCACGCACCCGGCGAGCAGGGCGCCCGACCGGCGTTTCACCCGCGGCCGGCCGGTGGGAAACATTCCGTTCACGCCCATCGGGAAATGCATTCCAGTCCTGGTGCCCGTAACCCGCGGGCCACGAGCGGAACCGGCCGCGGGACGAATCTCACCGGCGCCGTGTCGGCCCGGGGCAGAACCGCCGCGCGCCGGGCGCCGGCGCCGGTCGGGTGGCCGCGGCGCCGGGCGCCGGCAGCGGGAGCGGGCCGGTGGACGCCGGGCCCGACGCGCCGCTCTGATCCCCCGCGGGCGGCTGTTCCGCCCCAGGTGGCGGCGCCGCGCCCGGGCCGCCCGACCGCGGCCGCGCCCCGGGCCGCTGCCCTGTCCCACCGGGCGCGGCGGGACGCTCGTCCCAACCGGAACCCTCCGGCCGGCCCGCGTTGTCAGCCGGATTACCCCCGTGCGGTTGAACCCCGTACCGCGGCCGGGGGCACCTCGCCAGATGCGGCGGTGTTCTGCCGTTGTTGTGCCCTTCGAACTTCTCCTCCACGACGAACTCCCCCTCCTCCGGATACCGACTGGCGCGAGTCACGACGTCATCGCGGTACTCACGCCAACGGCGTGAACATTAAAGAGGGATTCGCGCCTTTGGTACCCCTCTATGGGGGTATCGCCCAATCTTTGCTACTTCTACGTTGAACTCATGTCATTTCCCGTCGAAGTCACGCGGCGGTTCAGGGGCTCGACGGGGCGCCCCGCCAACCACCGGTCACCCGCCCACCCGGGCGCCGTGGCCGGGCCGGCAGAACCGCTCGAGCCGCACCTGCCGCCCCGCACGACGCCACCGCGGCCCGGCACCGTCCACCCCGCCGCGCCACCGCCACCGCCACCGGAGCAGGGGCCACGCCGGCGCCGCTGGCGCGGCCGCGCCGGGCGCTCGCCCGAGCCGCGGGCCACACAGCCGCAGGCCGCGGCACCGGGAGCCGCCGAGCCGCGAGCCGCGGCACCGCAGCGGCCGGGCGGTCCGGGCCGTCCCGGGCAGCCGGGTGGGCCTGGGGGTTCGGCGGGCGCACCGGCCGGCGGGCGCGGCGGGCTGTTCGCCCTCCTCGCCCGGATCGCGATCACCCGGCCGGGGCGCGTACTGGCCGTCACCGGGCTGCTCGTGCTGCTCCTGCTGCCCTGGGCCGCCGGGGTGTTCGACCGGCTCGCCACCGGCGGCTTCTACGCCCCCGGCGACTCCGCCACCCGCGCCGAGGCGATGCTCGACGCCGAGTTCCCCGGCGCCCCGCCCAACGTCGCGATCATGATCACCGCACCCGGGGACATCGACGGTCCGACCGCCCGCCGGCTGGGCGAGAACCTCACCGAGGAACTTCACCGCGAGCCGGGCGTCAGCGGCGTCACGTCCTACTGGTCGACGGAGTCCCAGCGCGGGCTGCTGCGCTCCCAGGACGGGCGCAGCGCGCTCGTCCTGCTGCGGCTCACCGGCACCGAGGACGCGATCGCGCGCCACGTGGCCGCCCTGCATGACAGGTACGCCCACGACGGGCCCGGCGTCACCGTGCGCCTCGGCGGCGCGCCCGCGGTCATGCTGGACGTCACCGAACAGAGCCGCGCGGACCTCAAGCGCGCCGAGCTGATCACCGCGCCGCTGGTGCTCGGTGTCCTGTTGTATGCGTTCGGCGGAACGGCCGCGGCGCTGCTGCCCATCGTCGTCGGCGGCAGCGCGGTCATCGCCAGCCTCGCCTCGCTGCGGCTGCTCTCCGAGGTCACCCACATTTCGGTGTTCTCGCTGAATCTGACCACCGCGCTCGGTTTCGCCCTCGCCGTGGACTACTGCCTGTTCATCCTGCGGCGTTTCCGCGAGGAGCGGGAGAATGGCCTGGACCGGCCCGCCGCCCTGCACACCAGCCTGCGTACCGCCGGCCGCACGGTGCTTTTCTCCGGTCTGACGGTGGCGCTCTCCCTGACGGGCGCGCTGCTGTTCCCGCTGCCCTACCTGCAGTCGTACGCCTACGCGGGCATCGCGGTGGTGGTGACCTCAGAACTCGCGGCCCTGCTGGTGCTGCCGGCGGCGATCATGCTGCTGGGCGAGCGGGTGGAACGTGGACGTCGCCGCCGGGCCGGGGCGCCTGCGCCCGCCGGCACCGGGGTTGGTGGCGGCCGCGAGCCCGGCGCGGTGTGGGGGGCGATCGCCCGCCGGGTGATGGCCCATCCGCTGCTGTTCGGCGGCGCGGCGGTCGCCCTGATGGTGGTGATGGCGCTGCCGCTGGGCAACCTGCGGGTCGCCCTCGCCGACGACACCGTCCTGCCGACCAGCGCGGACTCGCACATCGTCAACGACGCCATGCGTGAGGACTTCACCGTCTGCCTGCCCTGCCAGATCCCGGTCGTCGCGGCCGGGGTGGACGCCCGCGAGCCGCAGGTCGCCGCGCGCCTGGGCGGCTACGCGGCGCGGCTGTCCCGGGTGCCCGGCGTCGCGCGGGTGGACACTGTGGCCGGCAGCTTCACCGACGGCCGTCTCATCGCCCCACCGCCACCGGACGGCGGGGCGTTCGTCGGCGTGCACGGCGGCGCCTGGCTCTCCCTGTGGCCGACCGAACCCGACCCGCTCTCGGCGGGCACCCAGCGCACCGTCGACCTCGTCCGTGCCATCCCGGCGCCCTACCCGGTCGAGATCGGTGGCCTGGCCCCGCACCTGGTCGAGACCCGGGACACGGTGATGCGCGGCCTGCCCGGCGCCATCACCGTGGTGATCATGGCGACGTTCGTGCTGCTGTTCCTGTTCACCGGCAGCATCCTGCTGCCGGTGAAGGCGCTGCTGCTCAACGCGCTCAACCTGGCCGCGGTCATGGGCACGATGGTGCTCGTCTTCCAGGACGGGCACCTCCAGCCCCTGGTCGGGCACTTCCAGGTCTCGGGCACCGTCGAGCTGACCAGCCCGGTGCTGATGTTCTGCGTCGCCTTCGGGCTCAGCATGGACTACGAGATCTTCCTGCTCGCCCGCATCCGCGAGGAGCACCAGCGCGGGGCGGGCAACCGGCGCGCGGTCACCCGTGGCCTGGCCGCGACCGGCCCGCTGCTGACCTGCGCCGCACTCGCCCTGATCGTCGTGATGATCGGCGTCGCGACGTCCCAGATCAGCATCATCAAGATGATCGGTGTCGGCCTGGCGCTGGCCGTGCTCCTGGACGTGACGGTCGTGCGCGCCGTGCTGGTGCCGGCCTTCATGGCCCTCGCCGGCCGGTACAACTGGTGGGCGCCCAGGCCGCTGCGGCTGCTGCACGAGCGGTTCGGCCTGCGCGAGGGCGGCGACGCGTTCGGCGAGGCACTCACCGCCGGGGCGCTCACTCCCGCGGCCCCGCCGGCCACCACCGCGCCGGCCACCGGTCCGTCGGCGACCACCACTCGGGCCACGTCCCGGTCGGCCGGCAGCCCGCCGGCCGGCGCCGGGCCGGGCACGGCGAGCACCCGGCCGACCGCCGTCGCCCGCTCGTGGGCGCCCGCGGCGGCGGCCCGCCCGGTAGGCGGTCACGAGTCGGAACCCGGCCCGCAGGGCACCGCCGGTGGTGCGGGGGCGCCGCGCCGGCGTCCCGGGCTCGGCATCTCCGAGCCGGCTCACCCGACCCCGCCGAAGGTCCTCTTCTCCGCGAGCACCTACGGCCGGGCCGAGGACGGCCTGTACGACCCCGACGACCAGGCCGACCACCAGTCCCCCGGCGGGAGCCGCGGCGGCCCGGCGGTCGGCCACGGCGGCGCCGACACCCGGGCGGACGGCACGCGGCCGGACGGCGATGCCGAGCGCGCCCCGGCGGAGGCCGACTCGGACGAACCGACACGGGACACCCACGTGCCCACCCTCGGCGAGCGGGAGACCACGGAGGGCTGCTGGTCGGCGGACGCCTGGTTCTCTCCGCACGGCGACGCGCCGGGTGAACCGCCACACGAGAGCTGACCGCCAGCCGCCTGACCAGCACCACTGACGGTGGGCTGCGGCACACCCCCTAGTGGTGGGGGCGCCCGATGCAGTATCCCGGACTGACGGCACGCTCTCCCGGAGCGGCCCGTCAGCGCGACGTTCCGGCCACCGCGCGAAGGCGCCGGGGCCGGGACGTGCCGCGCCGACCGACCCAGAAGGTGGATCATGCGACCAGTGACCGTGAACGAGCCGGCGATCCTCGCCCCGACCGAGGGCACGGTCCTGGACCTGCTGGACCTCGAGGAGATCGACCGCGACCTGTTCCGGGTCCGCATGGTGTTCGACGACGTGTACGCGCTCTACGGCGGCCAGGTCGCCGCCCAGGCCCTGCTCGCCGCGGGCCGCACCGTGCCCGAGGGGCGGGTGCCGCATTCGCTGCACGGCTACTACCTGCGCCTGGGGGACGCGTCCCGGCCGACCATCTTCCGGGTCGACCGCGACCGTGACGGCCGCTCGTTCTCGGCCCGCCGGGTGGTCGCCGTGCAGGGCGGCGAGGTCATCTTCAACATGTCGGCGTCGTTCCACGTGCCTGAGAAGGGCACGGACATCGACGCCGAGCCGATGCCGGCGGCGGGCCCCCCGGAGACGATGATCGACTACGTGTTCCCGCGGCTGTTCTCCTTCGAGGGCCGCACCGAGAAGCCGGTCGAGCCCGGCGAGGACTTCCCGACCCGCTGCTGGGCGCGGTGCACCGCGGCGCTGCCGGACGACCCGCTGACCCACGCGGTCATCCTGACCTACCTCTCCGACAGCATGGCCGGCCTCGCCCCGTTCCACACGCCCACGGCCCGCTCCGGGTCGAGCCTGGACCACGCGGTCTGGTTCCACCGGCCGATCCGGCTCGACGAGTGGGTGCTGATGGACCACGTCCCGCGTACGATCGCCGGCGGCCGCGGCTGGTACACCGGCACCATCCACACCCGTGACGGCCGGCTCGGCGCGAGCCTGACCCAGGAGGCCCTCTTCCGCGCACCCCGGGAGCGTCCCCGCCGGTAGCCCCGGCGCGGCACCGCCACGACCGCCGACAAGGCGGGACAACCGGACATACCGGACCGAGATGTCCGCCTGCCTGCTCCGGGTAGGGCTCCTGCCACGGGAGTTGGGAAATCAGACCACCGGCCGTGCCCGGACGTTCGTGTCCGGGTCGCGAAATGGTCATGTGCGGCTGCGAGCGTGCGGACCGTCCTTGTGAAGGAGGGTCTTCATGGCAGTCAACCGCCGTCAGGTGGTCGTGGGAACCGGCGCGGCCGGCCTGGGCTTCGCCTTGTCGGGTGCGGTGAGCTCGGTGTTCGCCGGCACCGCGTCCGCCGCAACACCGAAGAAGTTCACCGGGTACGGCGAGCTGGTCCCGGATCCGAAGGGCCTGGTCGATCTTCCCTCCGGCTTCCGGTACACCGTGCTGTCCCGAGCCGGGGTCGACTCCCTGACCGGCGGGGGTGCGGTGCCCGGCGCGCCCGACGGGACGTACGCGTTCCCGCTCGGCCCGGGCCGCAGCGTTCTCGTCCGCAACCACGAGCTCTCCCCCGGTGGCACGGACCTCGTCCCGCAGCAGCCGGGCATCACCTACGACCCGGCCGCCCCGGGCGGGACGACGACCGTCACCGTCGCCGGTGACCGGCTGCTGTCGGCCGTGCCCAGCCTGGCCGGCACCATCCGCAACTGCGCCGGCGGCAACACCCCGTGGCGCACCTGGCTGTCCTGCGAGGAGACCGAGGAGACCCCGGCGACCAACCCCGCGCTCACCAAGCGGCACGGGTACGTCTTCGAGGTCGACCCGTTCGGCCGGCTGCGTGACCGCGAGGCGGTGCCGCTGACCGCGCTCGGCCGGTTCGCGCACGAGGCCGTCGCGGTCGACCCCCAGTCGGGCTGCCTCTACCTGACCGAGGACGCGTCCAAGCCGTACGGCCTGATCTACCGCTTCCTGCCCCGCAAGCCGCTCGGCGGGCCCGGCAGCCTGCGGGCCGGCGGTAAGCTGCAGGCGCTGCAGGTCCCCGGTGTCCCGGACCTGTCCGCCATCAGCGAGCTGCACACCACGGTGCAGCTGTCCTGGGTCGACGTCCCCGACCCGGACGCCGCCACGGTGTCGACCCGCAAGCAGTTCGCCGCCGGCAAGGTCACCCAGGTCCCGAAGGCCGAGGGCATCTTCTGGTCCGGGCGCTCCGCCTACGTGGTCTCCAGCTACGCCAGGACCGCGGACGGCGCCGCCCGTGACCACGCCGGCCAGGTCTGGAAGCTCGACCCGAAGAAGGGCACCCTCGAGCTGGTGCTGCTGATCGAGCCGGGCGGCCGGTTCGACGGCCCCGACAACATCACCGTGTCGCCCAACGGCGGCATCGTGCTGTGCGAGGACGGCGACGGCGAGCAGTACCTGATCGCGCCGTCGGCCGAGGGTGTCCCCTACCCGCTGGCCCGCAACGCCGTCAGCGACAGCGAGTGGGCCGGCGCCACGTTCTCCGCGGACGGCCGCTGGCTCTACGCCCACATCCAGAGCGACGGCCTCACGGTGGCGATCACCGGCCCGTGGTGGCGCGGCTGAGCGTCCGCCTCGCGACCGCGAGAACGCGAGCGCGAACGACCCCGGGACGTCGAACGCGGCGTCCTGACGCACCGGTGCGCTGACCGGTGCTCCGGCTACCCGGCCGCGATCGGCCGGGTAGCCGGAGCGGGGACCCACCTGCCGGCCGCCATGACCCGCGTGACCCTCAGATCGGCGTCGAGCACGACGAGGTCGGCGTCCAGCCCGGGGGCGATCGACCCGCAGCGGTGGGCGAGGCCCAGCACCCGGGCGGGGTTCGTCGCCGCGGCGGCGACCGCCACCTCGAGCGCAAGCCCGGCCGCGACGGCGCGGCGCACCGCCAGGTCCATCGTCAGGGTGCTGCCGGCGAGCGCGCCGGTGGCGGCCAGGCGGGCCTGCCCGTCCCGGACCCGGACCGGGTGGCCGCCCAGCAGGTAGTCGCCGTCGCCGACACCCGCCGCGTCGACCGCGTCGGTGACCAACACCAGGCGCGCCGGCTCGGCGGCGACCAGGCGCAGCAGCGCCGGGTGCACGTGCACGCCGTCGTTGATCAGTTCGCAGGCCACACCGGCGTCGAGCGCCGCCCCGGCCGGGCCGGGCTCGCGGTGATGCAGCGGGCGCATGCCGTTGAACAGGTGGGTGGCGAGCGTCATGCCAGCCGCGAAACCGGAGGCGGCCTCGTCGTAGGTGGCGTCCGTGTGGCCGGCGGCGGCGATCACCCCCGCCGCGAGCGCGGCCTCGGTCACCGCGCCGGCCCCGGGCAGTTCCGGGGCGAGGGTGATCACCCGCAGCGTGCCCGCGCCCGCCGCGACGAGCTCGGCGAACACACCGCGGTCAGGCGCGCGCAGATGCTCGCCCGGCTGGGCGCCACGGCGCGCGGGCGCGAGGAACGGCCCCTCCAGATGCGCGCCGACCACATGGCCATCCGGCCCCGGCCCGGCCGCGGTGAGCGCCGCCACCCAGGACAACTGCTCGGCCAGGCGCTCCACCGGCGCCGCCACCAGCGAGACCAGCGTGCGGGTCGTGCCGTGCGCCCGGTGGAAGGCCACCGCCGCGGCCAGATCGGCCGGTGACGCCGTGACGTCGTGCCCGCCCCCGCCGTGGACGTGCAGGTCGACGAACCCGGGCACCAGCCAGGACCCGGCCAGGTCGACGATGTCCGCGCCGCCCGCCCCCGCGCCGCCCGCCTCCCCACCGACGGGCCCGGCCGTGGGGCCGACCTCGGGGCCGACCTCGGTGATCAGGCCGTTCTCGACGCGCACCCGGCCGGGGTCGAGGACACCGTGCGGCGTCACCACCCGGGCGCCGGCCAGAACGATCATCCCAACCTCCCCCTCGAGCCTCCCCCCGCGGGCCCGGCGTGCCCCGTGGCGGTGCGCGGGTGTGGCGGCACGCTCACCGTAGCGGCACCGCGCTGCGGGCCGGACTGGCGCCATGACGACGTAACGGACAGATCGCGCGTCCTGAGTTGAAGAAGCCCGGCGCTGGGCGTCCACTCGAAACACGGACTTCTCGCCCGGCGTGCCGCACGGCCCGGTCCCGCTGACCGGCCGCGCACGCCCGGCGGGACGTCACCGGACGACCGCCGACGGGAGCTGAATGCCGGACGGACGGGAAGCGACACCGGGCGGGGCCCGCGGCCGCGCCGAGCCGGACGGGCTGCCCGCGCGTCCGGTGTCCCGCGGCGCGTTCCGCGCGATGGCCGCCATCGGGCTGGCCTTCGTCGTGCTGGCCGCGGCCGTCGCGATGGCGCTGCCCGAGCACATCGGTAAACAGGCGGCGCAGGCCGCGGTGACGGCTGCCGCGCTCGCCTCCGCGATCTGCTGCCTCGTCACCGCGCGACGGGTGCCCCGGCGCGAGCGCCGGTGGCGGCGGTTCGAGGCGGCGGCGATCACGTCGAGCTTCGTGGCGGGAGTGGCCGTCTCGATGGTGGCCAGCGGGGAGACCGTCCCCGATCTCGCCGCGACCGGGACCGCGCCGCTGCTCGGCTATGCCCTGGGCCTGGCCGGGCTGCTGACCTTCCCCACCGAGCGGGCCCGCGCCATCCCGATCAGCACGAACAAACGCGGCGGGATGGCCTGGTACCTCGAGGCCGTCCTCGACGGGCTGCTCGTCGTCGGATCGCTGCTGCTGCTCGTCTACGCGATCCTGGTCGTCCCGCTCGTGCGGTCGACGCAGATCAACCAGGCGTCGCTGGCGTTCGGAGTGGCCGGCGGGGCGGGCAAGCTCATCCTGCTCTCCGCCGTCATCTTCATCCTGATCTTCCGACGGCCGACGGGCTCGGGATCGCTCAGCCTGCTCAGCGCGAGCCTGCTCCTGTTCGCCGTGACCGACGGCGCCGCGCTGAACGCCTACGCGAAGGCCACCGACGGCCCGGACGCGGTCGTGCTGGTCGGCTTCGCCGGCGGCAGCGTGCTGACCGCGCTGGCCGCCGCCGCCCCCCACGACGGCATGATCATCCGGACGAGGCGCAGCCCACGCGGGGTCTGGGCCCGCGTCGCCGTGCCCTACCTGCCCCTCGGCTGCGTCGGCGCCCTGCTCGCGGCCCAGATCATCACGCACGCCGACATCCCGGTCGCGCAGATCATCGGCATGCTCGCGCTGATGCTGCTCGCGCTCGCCCGCCAGCTCGTGACCACGATCGACAACACGATGCTGCTGGCCCGCTACGAGGACAGCCGGGCCCGGCTGCACCACCAGGCCTTCCACGACCCGCTGACCGGCCTGGCGAACCGCACGCTTTTCTTCCGCCGGCTGCGCGCGGCCATCGACCGGCACGAGCGCACCGGCCACCCGGTGGCGCTGCTGTTCTGCGACCTGGACGACTTCAAGGTCGTCAACGACAACCTCGGCCACGCCGCCGGCGACCGGGTCCTGCGCACGGCGGCCCACCGGCTGGCCCAGGCGGCGGGCCCGACCGACACGGTGGCCCGCCTCGGCGGCGACGAGTTCGCCGTCCTGCTCGACACCGGGGCCGCGGACCGGGCGGGCGGGCGCGCCGAGGAGCTGCGCGCGGCCGGCGACCGGATCCGCGCGGCGCTGCGGATCGCCGTGGCCATCGAGGACCGCCGGCACCTGGTGCGCGCCAGCCTCGGCCTGGTGATCGTGGACACGGAGGCGGGACCGGTCTGCCCCGACGAAGTGCTCCAGTACGCCGACCACGCCATGTACGCGGCGAAACGGCTGGGGAAGGGCAACCTCGTCGTCTACTCCCCGGAGATCGACGACTCCCGGCAGGCCGGGATGGCAGGGCAGGCCGGGATGGCCGGCTGAGCGGCAGGCTCAGCCGGCGGGCCGGGCGGCGGGCGCCGCCCCGCGCGTGAGTTGTCCACCCCCCCGTACTTGCGGGCGACGTCGGCGAGCTGACGGCGGATGTGCAGGATCTGCGCGCCGGTCAGCGACGGCTCGGTCTGCAGCAGGACCTCGGTGACCTCCTGCGTGAACTCCTCGGCCGGCAGGACGTCGCACAGCCCGTCGCCGCCGTCGTCGTGGCGGGAGACCACCGGCGCCGGGGCGGTCGTGGCGGCCGCCGGCCCGACGACCGAGCCCGCCGCCGGGCCCCGCAGGATCCGGGCCGCCGACGCCTTCCGGCCGCGGTCGCTCTCCTCGACCTCGAACTCCATGACCACGCCCGGCACTACCAGACTCTTCTCGACGAGGAGATCGTTCGCGTGCAGGAAGACATCCTCGCCGCCGTCGCTGGGCGCGAGGAACCCGTAGCCGCGCACATGATCAAAACGAAGTACTTTTCCCGTACTCACAACTCACCCACAGCCCCTGAGAAACCCCATGATCTGGCCCACTGCCGACCGCACCCCGCCAGTCACCCCAGACGGAACCGTGGCAGTCGCCAGCCATCTTAGGCAGCCCGCGTCGCCGTGACCCGGGTTTTCGCCGCGCCGGCTTGCCCGGCCGCCGCGGCGGAGTCACACTGCGACCCAGTGGCCACGCCCACACCCCGCGCCGCCCGCTCCCACCCGGCGACGCGCGGGTGATTGGGGAGGGGGAGCATGTTCGGTCGCCGCAGGACCACCGTGGACGAACATCCATCCGACCACGCGGCGCGCGGGCCGGCACCTGCCGCCTTGGACGGCCCCGGCCCGTACGACGTCTCCGAGCTCGCCTGGCCCGGCGGGGCAGGCGGGGCGGCGCACGAGGCGCCGGCCGACCCGCCCGGTTCCCGCTCCGGCTCCGGCGGCGCCGTCCCGGGTGTCGGAGCCGTACCCGGTGGGGTGGGGCGGCACACGCCCGAGATTCTCGACCTCGGCGCGCTGCGCGTCGCGGTGCCGCCGGGAGTGACCGCGCGGATCGCCCGCGGCACGCGGACCGGGCCGGGCACCGACCTCGTCCTGACGGCCGCCGGGCTCACCGTGCGGGTGACCGTGTTCGCCGCGCCGACCAGCGGGCGGCTGTGGGCCGGAGTACGCGCCGAGCTGGCCGCCGGCCACCCGGAGTCGGAGGTCCGCGACGGCCCCCACGGCCCGGAGCTGCTGCTCCCGGGCTGCCGGGTCGTCGGAGTCGACGGCCCGCGCTGGTTCCTGCGGGCGGTCGTGACCCCGGCCGACGCCGACGGGGCCGACGAGATCCTGCGCGGCCTCGTCGTCGTACGCGGCCCCGGTGCCATGCCGGCGGGCACGGCCCTGCCGCTGCTGCCGGTCGGGCCGGCCGGCAGCCGCCCGAACGCCGGAGCCCTCGACGACCTGTGGACCGACGAGCCACTGACGGCCGGCACCGGAACCCTCGAGGGCCGCCGCGCCGTGCACGAGTACGCGGCGGCCTTCACCGGCGACCTCAGCCGCAACCT
This sequence comes from Frankia sp. Mgl5, assembly GCF_023242985.1. Taxonomy (NCBI): domain Bacteria; kingdom Bacillati; phylum Actinomycetota; class Actinomycetes; order Frankiales; family Frankiaceae; genus Frankia; species Frankia sp. Mgl5. The sequence continues at coordinate 95,719 of NZ_JALKFY010000852.1, forward strand.
GTCGACCTGGGGCTGAAGCCCCGCCGGGCTGTGGGGCATGATGCAGCCGGGGGTGGGCCGTGCCATGCCCGTCTCCCCCTCTCCCGACCCGACTCGACCTTGATGGCGGCGGTGTGCGCACCGATCAGGACCTGGCCTACGCGACGCTGTCCGACGCGCAGCGTCTCGATCTGTTCCTGCCCACGGGCGGCGGCGATCCGCCTCCGGTCGTCGTCGCGATCCACGGCGGCGGGTTCGCCGTCGGCGACAAGCAGGACATGGCCCGCACCGCGCACGCGCTCGCCGGCGCGGGCTACGCGGTGGCCAGCGTCAACTACCGGCTCTCCGGTGAGGCGGCCTTCCCGGCGGCGGTCGCCGACGTCCGGGCCGCGGTGCGCTGGCTGCGGGCGAACGCGCGCCGCCTCGGGCTGGATCCGGCCCGGATCGGGGTGATCGGCGAGTCGGCCGGCGGCTATCTCGCCGCCATGCTCGGCGCCGCCGGCGACGACCCGCTGCCGGAGGACGTCGACCTGGACCCTGCCGTCGACCTGGACCCCGCCGTGGACCTCGGCCCCGCCGGAGCGCGGCCGTCCAGTGCGGTGCGGGCGGTGGTCGACCTGTACGGCCCGGTGGACTTCTCGACCATGGACGCCCAGCTGCGCGCGAATCCGCGCTGCCCGGCCCGGGCCGCCTCGCACGACCGCGCGGACTCACCCGAGTCGCGTTTCCTCGGCGCGCAGATCACCACCGCGCCGGAGCTGGTGCGCCTGGCCAGCCCGCTGTCCCACCTGCGCCGTGACCGCCCGCCGCCGCCGTTCCTGATCGAGCACGGCGACACCGACTGCACCGTCCCCTACCAGCAGTCGCAGCAGCTCGCGGACGGCCTGTGCGCCGCCGGCGGGTCGGTCGAGCTCACCCTGCTGCGGGGGGTGGGCCACGGCGGGGCCTTCCCGCTCGCCGAGCGCCTGCCGGGCATCATCCAGTTCCTGGACCGCGCTCTGGACCACACCCCGCGCTGATCCCGGCCGCTACTGACGGGGTCACTGCTGACAGGGTCTCAGGGCAGGGCAGGGCAGGGCAGGGTCTCAGGGACGGAAGCTGTCGGGGTCGGCGGCGGCCCAGTCGGACGCCCACGAACGCGGCGCCTCGGCGAGCAGCTCACCGGGTTCGAGCCACTCGTACAGCTCGGCGTAGCTACGGGTGTCGGTGTGGGTGACGCGGCGCATGAGCATCCCCGGGTGGAGCTGCTCGGGCCCGGTGCAGCCGAGCGAGGCCATCACCTGCACCGCCTGGGCGACGGTCGCCGCCTGGTAGCGGCGGACCCGTTCGCTCTTGTCGGTGACGTCGAGGGCCCGGGCGCGGCGCGGGTCCTGGGTGGCGACCCCCACCGGGCAGGTGTTGGTGTGGCAGCGCTGGGCCTGGATGCAGCCGACCGCCATCATCATCGCCCGGGCCGCGTTCGTGTAGTCCGCGCCCTGCGCGAGCCGCTTGACGACGTCCACCCCGCTGGCGACCTTGCCGGCGGCCCCGATCCGGACCCGGTCGCGCAGGCCCACCCCGACCAGCGCGTTGTGCACGGTGATCAGGCCCTCCGTCAGCGGGGTGCCGACGTGGTCCTCGTACTCCAGCGGTGCCGCGCCGGTGCCGCCCTCCGAGCCGTCCACCACGATGAAGTCCGGGGTGATCCCCTCCTCCACCATCGCCCGGCAGATCGCGAGCAGCTCGCGGCGCGACCCGACGCACAGTTTGAACCCGGCCGGTTTGCCGCCGGCGAGCTCGCGCATCCGCCCGACGAACAGGACGAGCTCGCGCGGCGTGGCGAAGACCCGGTGGAACGACGGGCTGATGCACGCGACCCCCTCGGGGACCCCGCGGGCCCGGGCGATCGACGCGGTGACCTTCGCCGCCGGCAGCACGCCGCCGAGGCCGGGCTTGGCGCCCTGGCTCAGCTTGAGCTCGACCATCCGCACCGTGGGCAGCGCGGCGACGTCCTTGAAGCGGGCCGGGTCGAAGTCACCGTCGGGGGTGCGGGTGCCGAAGTAGCCGCTGCCGATCTCCCAGACCAGGTCGGCGCCGTGGCGCAGGTGGTATTCGGTGAGCCCGCCCTCGCCGGTGTCGTGCGCGAAGCCGCCGGCCGCGGCGCCACGGTTCATCGCCAGCACCGCGTTGGCCGACAGCGACCCGAAGCTCATCGCCGAGACGTTGAGCAGCGCCATGTCGTAGGGCTGGGTGCAGTCCGGCCCGCCGACGCGCACCCGCGGCGGCGCGGAGCCGGGGGCGACCGGCACGGGCGCCGTGGAGTGCGGGAGGTACTCGTAGCCGACCTCGTTGACGTCGCGCTCGGTACCGAAGGCCTGGTCCCCATGGGTGCCCTTGGCCCGCTGGTAGATCATCGTCCGGGTGGCACGGTCGAACGGGCGGCCGTCGTAGTTGCGCTCGACGAAGTACTGCTGGATCTCCGGACGGATGGTCTCGAGCAGGAACCGGGCATGCCCGAGCACCGGGTGGTAGCGCAGGATGGCGTGCTGGCGCTGGACGACGTCGTGCACGGCCACGGCCAGCAGCGCGCCGGCCACCGCGGCGGCGGCCCACCAGCCGGCCGCGGCCAGCAGCGCCGCGCCGACCGCCACTGCCGTCAGCACGGCCAGGACCAGCACGGTGACGAGCGGCAGCATGGCGATCGCGTCCTTCCCCCGCCCCGATGCGTCGGGGCACGGCAGCTGTTCGCACCGCCCCGATCGGGCCCGGACCGGGATCCGAGGCAGGCCCGGATCCGACCGTATCCCGCGCTTCGTCGAGGTTGTCAGCTCTGCTGGAACTGCGCGCGCGGTCGGCCCGTCTCACGCGGGACCGCGACAGCCGGGACGGGCACCTCCCGCGCCCCCCGGCCGGGGATGAACAGGCCCATCAGCACGGCGGCCGCCGCCGCGCCCGCACCGAGCGCGAACACCGCGTGGAAGCCCGCCAGCGACGGAACCTCCCGGCCGCCGAACGTGATGGTCATGTTGGCCAGCATCACCCCGACGATGGCAGCCGACGAGGAGGTGCCCAGCGAGCGCATCAGGGTGTTCAGACCGTTGGCCGCCGCGGTCTCGGTCGCCGGCACCGCGGCCATGATCAGCGACGGCATGGACGCGTAGGCCAGCGCCACCCCGACCCCGCCGATCACCGCGAGGAGCACGACCTGCCAGACCGAGTGCATCACGAACAGGCCGATCAGGTAGCTGACCCCGATGATCGCGGAACCGAGCACCAGCGTCGTCTTCGGCCCCCGCATCGCCGACACCCGGGCGGTGAGCGGCGAGGCGAGCATCATGACCACCCCGAACGGGGCGAAGCACAGCCCGGCGACGACCATCGACTTGCCCAGCCCGTAGCCGGTGCCCGCGGACAGCTGCAGGAACTGCGGGATGACCAGCCCCATCCCGTACATCGCGAAGCCGACGACGACCGAGGTCAGGTTGGTCATCAGCACCTGACGGCGGGCACTGACCCGCAGGTCGACCACCGGGGAGGCGTGGCGCAGCTCCCACGGGCCCCACAGGGCCAGCACCGCGAGCGCGGCGAGCACCGTCCCCAGGGTGGTGATGGACGTCCAGCCCCAGGTGCTTCCCTTGGAGATCGCCAGCAGCAGGCAGGTGATCCCGGTGCCGAGCCCGAGCGCCCCGACGACGTCGAAGCGGCCGCGGACGTCGCGCACCGGCGACTCGGGGACGACCCGCCACAGCATGGCGAGCACCAGCACGCTCAGGACGGTGGCCGTCCAGAAGAGCACGTGCCAGCTGAAGTTCTGAGCGATCAGCGCCGAGGTCGGGACACCCAGCGCGCCGCCGATGCCGAGCGAGGAGCTCATCAGCCCGAGCGCGGAGCCGAGCCGCTCGGGCGGCAGCTCGTCGCGCATGAGGCTGATCCCGAGCGGGATCAGCCCGGTGGCCAGCCCCTGCAGACCGCGGCCGACAACCATCTGTGGCAACGACGTGCTCAGCGCGCAGACCAGCGAGCCGGCGCCGAGCAGCCCCACGCTGCCGAGCATGATCCGGCGCTTGCCGTACATGTCACCGAGCCGCCCGGCGACGGGCGTCGCGACGGCACCGGCCAGCAAGGTGATCGTGACGACCCAGGTCGTGTTGGACGCCGAGGAGTCCAACAGGCGCGGGAGCTGCGGAATGATCGGCACGACCAGGGTGTGCATGAACGACGCCACGATGCCCGCCACGGCCAGCGCCGCGGTCAACAGGCTCGGGCGCGGCGCGGTCGGTCCCATCGGTGCCGTCGACGCCGGGCCCGCCCCCGGTTCGGCCGGGTCCGTGCGAGCTCGCGCCATGGCGGTACTCCGATTCGACGAAGGTGGTGCGGGCTCGACGAAGGTGGTGCGCGGCGGCGCCGGGACAGACTGCCGGGCCGGACGCCAGCTCAGGTGTTTCCTATATGCATGCTACACACAATATGGTTTGTACACATCCTGTCGTCACACCGTTAGACTGGGAGAAAGGTCACGGTCCGCCGCCGCTGGTGCGCGCGGACGTCCAGCGGAGGCCCGGGTGCACGACAGTCTGCGCGACCTGGAGCGGGAGCTGATGCTGCTCGCCAGGCACCACATCGCGCCCAACGCCGCGAGACGCGGGCGAACGCGTCACCTCGACCGCTCCGCCTATCTCCTCCTCAGCCGCCTCGAGGCCCAGGGCCCGATGACCATCGGCCAGCTCGCCGAGGCCTTCTCCCTCGACGTCTCCACGGTCAACCGCCAGACCGCCGCGGTCCTCCAGGCCGGCCTGGCCGAGCGCATCCCCGACCCCGACGGCGGCCTCGCCCGCAAGCTGAGCATCACCCCCGAGGGAGCCCGCCGCGTCGCCGACGACCGCGCCTTCGTCATCGGCGAGCTGAGCGGCCTGGTCTCCACCTGGTCGGAGGACGAGTTACGCCTGTTCGCCAGCATGCTCGAGCGCTTAAACGCAAGCATCGAAGCCAAGGACGGCCAGCGCCCCTGGCCACGCTCCGCTTCCGTCCCCGGCCGCTGACCGCAGGGGTGCGCCAATGGCACCCACTCGAACAGGTGAGACTCCGCCTCTACGGCCTGGGCTTGCGCGCCACGCCGATGACGTGCGCGCTCGTTCCGAGCATCGAGGGTTCGGTCTCGGTCAGACGGATGACTCGGAGGAGATCGGCGGGGTCGGCCATTCGCTGCTCGAGGTCCCCCAGCAACCAGGCGAAGCCCTCGACGGCGACAAGGCGGGTGTCCTGGTAGCCGGCGAGATCCAGCTCCCCGCGCAGTTCCTCAGGGTTGTGGAAATACGCCCAGAAGGCGCCGTCGGTGTGGCGTTCCGGATCCTGACTGAGGCCGGTGCGTAGGTTGCGGTCAAAGTCCTCCCAGACCCCATCGCTGTCGAGCAGGCCTTTCTTCGTCGCGTCCAGGACCCAGGCGTGCCGGGTGATGACCTCAACCAGGACAGCACCACCCGGCCGAAGAACACGGCTTGCCTCGCGCAGCGCCGCGGCCCGCTCGTCCGCCTGGACGAGGTGGTAGAGCGGGCCCATGAGCAGCACGACGTCGGCCGCCTGATCGGCAACCGGCAGACTGCGGGCCTCACCCCGCTGGGCGCGAAACGGCGCGTGCTGTTGCGACCGGCAGCGGGCCTGCGCCATCTCGACGTGGCGGACGACCGGGTCGACGAGGAGCACGTCGTAGCCGCGTTCGGCGAGGTGCGCGGCGTGAGTTCCCGGGCCGCCGCCGACATCGACGACACTGCCGTGTTCGGGCAGGAACCGGGCAAATCGGGCAGGAACCGGGCAAAGATGTCCCAGCTCCGAAGCCGGACCAGGTCACCGAGGCCCGGCTTCCACAGACGCCGGTCCTCGTCAACCAGCTCATACCGGGCCGTCACCCGACTATCAATCTCCACCCGGCTGATCTCCACCCGGCCAGTATGGGAAAGCCGCCCGCACGTGGCGATCCTTTTTGTCCGTCCTGCGTGACGAGATGACTTGAACCTGACGGATTCGATCATGACCCAGACCGGGCTTGACACCGGCCCCGGCTGCCGCGCGGGGTGGGCGGAAGGCTCGGGTTGGCTCGGGGGTGCCGCGGGGCGGGACCGAACGTCCGTCCGACTGGGACCTTCGTCGTTGCTCCGGCGACAAACGATTCGGGCCGGGCGAGTTCCGTACCGGCCAGACTCGAGGCACGCAGGCCGGACGGCGCCATCGACCCGGCCGACCGGCACAGGCCCAGCACAGCCACGGGGAAATGTCGCCGTCCGGCGATCGCGCGGTCACCCGAACAGGTGGACGCACCGGACCATCGGAGGACGACACGGTGAGCGAAGACAGCACGGCCGGTACGACTCCGCTGCACCTGCGCGGCCGCGACGCGGTCATCGCCGCCTCCACCGACGCACGGTGGCGTGACGGGGCCCCGCCGGACTACCGCTTCTCCCGCGAGGTGATGCCCGGGGAGCGCACCGTCCACCACACGCCCGGCTCCCTCGCCGACGTCGTCGAGCAGCTCGTACAGGTGTTCGAGATGGAGCTGTCGTACAAGAGCGATCCCGCCCAGTGGGTCAGCATGGTCAGCGACCGGATCCGGGTCAGCATGAACGGAGGACCGGCGGCGGACAGCGCCGAGCTCGCCGAGCGGGGCAGCTACAACGTCCTGATCGGCGAGAACCCCTACTACTCGGCCGCGGCGGAGACCTTCGAGTCCTCCCATGAGACCTTCCACCGGGCGTTCCCGGGCGGGTTCTTCTGGGAGGTCCTCGAGGTGTACTCACCGCCGCCCGTGATCGCCTTCAAGTGGCGGCACTGGGGTACCTTCGACGGCCCCTACCAGGGGCACCAGCCGACCGGGGAGCGGATGGAGCTGTTCGGCGTCACGGTCGCCCGCTGCGCGCCGGACCTGCGCCTACTCGCGGTGGAGAACTTCTACGACAACACCACGTTCCTGGGACGTCTCGCCGGTGCCGAAGAGCCGGGGACGGCCGGTCACCCAGGGCGCGCCTAGGCACCACGCCTGTCCCCGTCGCCATCCCGCGTCGCGCAGTCCCCAGCGTGTTTGCGCAGGTAGGAATGCTTCCAGCCGCGATGGGACGAGAATGTTCGCGTCGGACCGATCCGCGAGGTCCGCGGCGACGAACCCCGGTCGAGTCATTGGTGACGACGCGATGGGGAGTCATGGAAGCCGACCAGATCCAGGCGGCGGCGCTGCGCGCCCTGCCCGGTACCGGGGACGGCGTTTGCGGGCCGACCCCGGAGACGCTACTGGCCCGCACGGGCCGCGGGGACACCGACGCGTTCGGTGCCCTCTACGACCAGCTCGCCGCACGCGTGTACGGACTCGTGGGGCGGGGGGGGGGGGGCCCCGGGGCGGGCGGGGGGGGGGCCCCGGGGGGGGTGGGGGGGGGGGGGGGGGGGGGGCCCGGGGTGGG
>NZ_JALKFY010000852.1:103128-111891 GCF_023242985.1 Frankia sp. Mgl5
CCTCAACCCCCCCCCCCCCCCCCGGGTGACCGCACTCGTGCGCCGGGTCGTGCGCGACCCGGCGCAGGCCGAGGAGGTCACCCAGGAGGTCTTCGTCGGGGTGTGGCAGGAGGCGCCGCGGTTCGACCCCGCCCGCGGCAGTGTCACCGGGTGGGTCTCGACGATGGCGCACCGCCGCGCGGTCGACCGGGTCCGCTCCGTCGAGGCCCAGCGGGCGCGGGACGTCCGGGTCGCGGCCCGGTCCACCGCACGGCCGCACGACCAGGTCGCCGAGCAGGTGGAGACCAGGCTGGAGCACGAGCGGATCCGCGGCTGCCTGGGCGACCTGACGCCCACCCAGCGCGAGTCGATCACACTCGCCTACTACTCCGGCTACACCTACCGCGAAGTCGCCGAACTGCTCGAACTACCCGTCGGCACGGTCAAGACCCGGATGCGTGACGGGCTGAGCCGGCTGTCGGACTGCATGGGGGGCCGGTCATGACCGCCGACGCACACTCTCTCGTCGCCGCGCGCGCGCTCGACGCCGTCGACCCGGCCGACGCCGCGCTCGTCGACGCCCACCTCGAGCAGTGCGGGTTCTGCGCCGACGAGCTCGCCCACCTCTCGGCGGCCACGGAGCATCTCGCGGCGATCGCCGCCGAGCAGCCGCCGCCGGGCCTGCGGGCGGACATCCTCACCGTGATCGGGATGACGCCGCAGTTCCGCCCGCGCGTTCCCACGGACTGGGCCGCGGCGCCCGCCGGCCGGCCCCATCAGACCGGTCAGGACGACGGGCTCCCCGTGCTCGGCCAGGCCGGGCTCGGCCGGGCTCGGCCCGGCCGGGGTCGGCGGGGTGGCCCCGCCGGGCGGCGCCGGCGTCCGGGCGCACGTCACGCGCTGGTCGGGGCCACCGCCGCCGCCGTCCTCGCGGCGGGAGCCGCCCTGGGGACCGTCACCATCAACCAGCGGGCCGAGCTCGCCGACACACGCGCCCAGGTCGCCGACGCCCAGGCCCTCGCGGCCTCCGCGCTCACCGTGGCCGACTCGGCACCGGTCGCCGGGGGCGGCCAGCTGACCATGGCGAACGCCGGCAACCTGGCGGTCGTCTCCGCGCGCGGCCTACCGCCGCTCGATGCCGGGAAGGTCTACCAGCTGTGGCTGCTCGGGCCGGCGGGAGCGCGCTCCGCCGGACTGACGGCCGGTAACTCCAGGTCCGCCGACTGGATCGTCGGCAACGTGGGCGAGGCGGAGAAGGTCGCCCTCACCGTCGAACCCGCCGGCGGGTCACCGCAGCCCACCACGGATCCCGTCGGTGCCGTCGCGCTCAAGGCCCACCAGAGCGCTGGACGCAAACAGGGCTAGCGCAGCCGGGCCGACAGGCCGGGGCGGTGTCAGGCGCCTACCGGTGTCGGCTGGAGTTTGAAGATCGTGCGGCGGATGTCGTCGATGGTGGAGTCGAGTCCGGTGATGGCCGCGTTCAGGCGGGCCGCGGTCACGTCGCCGACGGCCCTCGTCAGCGACTGCAGATGCAGGCCGATCGCGAAGAGCCGTTGGATGACGAGATCGTGCAGGTCCCGGGCGATGCGCTCGCGGTCCTCGAAGACCGCGAACCGGGCGCGCTCGCGGTGTGCCTCGGCCAGTTGGAGGGCCAGGGCGGCGTCGTTCGCGAACGCTCCGGCCAGCTCGGGGTCGTTCCCGGCGAACGGGACGCCCTCGGTGCTGTTGCCCAGGACCAGCGCGCCGAGGGGCTTGTCCGCGACGACCAGCGGGATGACCAGCGCCTCGCGAAGCCGCGGATCCGGCGGGATCGGCGGGATCGGCGGCGCCACCGCCATCGGGCCGTCCGGTCCCTTCGCCGCGGGGACGTTTCCGCGTGGTTCCGGCCGGGAGTCGGTGGATCCGGTCAGGGCGACCGGGCCGCTCCGGGCGTCGGTCGCGTCGAGATCGCCCACGTGCACGGGACGTCCGGCCAGGAACTCGGGGCGGTTCTCGGCCGCGTCGAGTGCGAGCGCGAGGCTGTGCAGGGTTTCCGGGTCGGAGTGGCGGTGGGGGGCCGAGTCGACCTCGGTGGCGACCAGGTTGCCCGCCTCGTCGGGTAGTGCCACGGCGCCGACGTCCGCCGAGGTGACGCCGCGGGCGAGCGAGGCGAGCAGCATGAGGGCCTGCTGGGACTGGCCGGCCACCAGCGCGCCGGCGGTGATCTCCGCGCTGGCCGCCAGCCACGCGCGGCCGCGCTGGGCCTCCTCGTAGAGCTGCCGCGACCGGCGCTCGGCGCGGTCCCGGTCGATCGCCGCACCGAGGATGTTCGCCACGGACTGGAGGAAGCGTGCGTCCTCCCCGGTGAAGCGGCGCGGCCGTGTGCTGGCCGCGGCCAGCACGCCGAACGGTGACCGGGCCGAGCCGATCCGGGCCGCGAGCCCCGCCTGCGCGCCTCCGGCGTCGGACCACCCGCTGCGCAGGTGTGGACGGGTTCCGAGGTCGTTCGCCACGACGGGCTCGTCGACGCCGAGCGCGAGGTGGACGAGTGAGCTCGCCTCGGCCGCCAGCGTGCCGGTCAGGTAGATCGGGCCGGTGCCGAGCTGCGTGGGCGCGGTCGGCGCCGACGGGTCGGTCAGGCGCGCGAGGTGCCCGGGATCGGACGCACCGGCCCCCGGCCCGCCAGCACCACCGGCGGCGCTGGCGGATGAACCGTTGGCGGATCCGTCGGGCAGACCGGCGCGCTCGGGACCGTCGGCCAGGCTCGCACCGTCGGCCAGGCTCACCCGGTCGCCGTCGGGTTCGCGGTGGATCACGTCGCAGACGGCGACGTCCAGGGTGGTGGTGACCAGACCGACCGCCTCGGCGAGCAGGGTCGGGATGTCGAGATCTGCCAGCGCGCACTGCCCGAGCCGGGCGAGCCCGGCCTGCTGGCGCTCGGCCCGGCGCAGGTCGGTGATGTCGGACAGGACGAGCGCGGCCAGCTCCTCACCGCCCTGGTCGAACGGGATCACCGAGGCGCGCAGCGCCCGGCCGGTGCCCCGCTCGCCCGCCAGCTCGAGGTCGCCGAGCTGTGCCCGGCGGGTGCGCAGGGCAAGCGCGACCAGGCCCCAGTCGCCACCGAGGGAGCGTGTCTGCCAGTCAGCGGGGCGCAGCAGCTCGACCAGCCGGTCGAGCGGGTCCCCGGGAAGCAGCTGCGCGCCGACCAGGCGGTCGACGACCGGCGAGCCGCGGCGCAGCCGCAGGTCGCGGTCGTAGACGGCGACGCCCGTCGGCAGCTCTTCGGGGTCGGTGCCCGCGGTGATCAGTTCCAGCAGCGTGGCGTGCTCCCCGACCGCCTCGGCGCCGAGCCGGGAGTCGGTGACGTCGAGGATCGTGCCGGTGTTGCCGAGCACCTCACCGGACGGGCCGCGCAGCACGTTCGCGCGGATCTGTACCTGCCGGTAGCCGCCGTGGCGGGTGCGGTAGCGGGTCTCGTGGTGGCAGTGGTCGGCGCCGCCGTGCACCACGCCCATGAACAGCGCGGTCGTGTACTCGACCTCGTCGGGGTGGACGTAGTCGAGGAAGCGGGCGCCCAGGCTCGGGCCGACGTCGTAGCCGGTGAGGGTGGTCCAGGCCCGGTTCAGGTAGGTCCAGCGGCCCTCCGTGTCGGTGCGGAACACCACCTCGCTCAGGCTGTCGAGGAGGTTCGCCGCGGACGTCTCCGCGGCCGCCGCCCGGCCCGGACCGCTGCGTGACCAGGGCCGGGCCGTCGGGTCGGCATGGCTTGTCTCGGACGTCACCGGGCCCCCATCCATCACGGCTGCGATCATCACCCGCGCCCCGGCCGGGGGCACGGGCGATCTTCCTAGGACTGACACCGTACGCGGTGCGGGTGACCGCCGCTGCTGGAACAACATCCTCCCCGGAGCACTTCACCGGCCCTCATCCGGGGGACCGTTCCCCCAGCCGCGACCCTGTATCCGCAACGACTTCGGCAGCTGCCGGCGCAATCCTCGCGCCCGGGCGGGGGGCCGCCGACGGATCCCGGCGGCACCCGCCGAAAGCCCGATCCGGCGCCGCGAGATCGCTACCGTGGGTTCCGTGGACACGACACCGCTGACGCACGTCGAGGTCGACGGCCACCCCGCGGGCGTGGACGACCTGCGCCACCTCGCCCTGGCCAACGACGGCCACCTCACGACGATGCAGGTCCGGGCCGGCCGGGTCCGGGGGCTGGCACTGCACCTGCGCCGGCTGGACCGCGCCAACCAGGAGCTCTACGGCACCTACCTGGACGGCGGCCTGGTCCGCGACCGGATCCGGCACGCGCTGGCGACCACCCCGGCCCCGCACGGCCCGGCGGAGAGCGGCGACGCGACCGTGCGGACGGTGGTCTTTCCCACCGGAACGGGGCCGGTCTCGATCCTGGTCTCGATCGGCCCGCCGGCCGAGCCCGTCGCCGGCCCGCTGCGGCTGTGCTCACTGCGCTACCAGCGGCCGTTCCCGCACATCAAGCACGTCGGCAGCTTCGGGCAGATCCACTTCGGCCGGCTGGCCCGCGGGCGCGGCTTCGACGACGCGCTGCTCGTCACCGGGGAGGGCCTGGTCTGCGAGACCACCGTCGCCAACATCGGTTTCGTCACCGCGGCGCCGGCCAGGGTGATCTGGCCGGACGGCCCGTCGCTGGTCGGCGTCACCATGGCGCTGCTCGACGAGCGGCTGCGCCCCGGGGCCACCGCCGAGCCCGTCGCACATCAAGTCCCCGCCGCGGCGGCCGCGGCCGCGGTGACGGCGCCCGCCACCGCCACCATCGTGCCCGCAGCCGGAGAGGAGCGCGGCCCACTCCTCGAGTCCCGGCGGGAGCCGGTACGGCTGGCGGACGTCGGCCACTTCCGGGCCGCCTTCGTCGCCAACGCGCGGGGGATCGTGCCCGTCGACCGGATCGACACGACACAGGTCCCGGTGAACGAGACGGTGCTGGCCGCGCTGCGCCGCGCCTACGCCTCGGTGCCCTGGGACGAGATCTGACCGTCGGCCGCCAGGCGATGATGGGGGCATGACGGGCAACACGTCCACCGGGGTCGTCGGCTGGCTCGACGCGACCGGCGGGATCAGCGGCGACATGCTCCTCGGTGCCTGCCTGGACGCCGGGGTCGACCTGGCCGTGCTGCGGGCCGCCGTCGCGGCGCTGCGCCTGCCCGACGAGGTGCGGCTGGACGCGCGGACCGTGCAGCGCGGGGGGCTGCGGGCGTCCCAGGTTCTGGTGCGGTGCGCGCCGAGCCCGCACGCGCGCGGGCTCGGCGACATCCTCGGGCTGCTGGATGCCGCCGACCTCGACCCGGTCGTACGGGCCCGGGCCGCGGACGTGTTCCGCGCGCTGGGGGCCGCCGAGGCGCGGGTGCACGGTCGTCCCATCGAGCAGGTGCACTTCCACGAGGTCGGCGCGCTCGACAGCCTGGCGGACGTCGTCGGCGCCGTCGCCGGCCTGCACGCGCTCGGGATCGACTGGCTCGTGTGCAGCCCGATCTCGCTGGGCGGCGGGCGGATCAACGCGGCGCACGGGGCCATCCCGTTGCCCGGGCCGGCCGTCCTGGAGCTGCTGCGGGCGGCCGGGGCGCCGGCGTCGGGCGGCCCGGTGGAGACCGAGCTGGCGACGCCGACCGGGGTGGCGCTCGCCGTCACGCTCGCCGAGGAGTTCGGTCCGATGCCGCTCATGCGCACCACGTCGATCGGGCTGGGTGCCGGCGGGCGGGATCTCGACGGGCATCCGAACGTGACCCGGCTGGTCGTCGGCCGAGCCGATCTGGCGGGGCCGGCGGCGGCGCACGGGGCCCGCCACGGCGACAGCGTCGTGCTGGAGACGAACGTCGACGACCTGGACCCGCGGCTATGGCCGTCGACGCTGCGGGCGCTGCTCGCCGGCGGCGCGGCGGACGCCTGGCTGACCCCGATTCTGATGAAGAAGGGCCGGCCCGCGCACGTCCTGTCGGTGTTGTGCGAGCCCGCCGCGACCGACCGGCTGCGGCAGGTGATCTTCAGCCACACGACGTCGATCGGGGTCCGCGAGCACACGGTGACGAAGTCCGCGCTGGCCCGCCGCGAGCTGCGGGTGGCGGTGGCGGGCGGGGAGGTGCGGGTGAAGGTCGCCTCGTCGCGCGGTGCCGTCGTCAACACCTCGGTGGAGTACGACGACGTGGTCGCGGTGGCGGCGGCGGCCGGGCTGCCCCCGAAGGTGGTCCTGGACCTGGCCCGGGCGGAGGCCGCACGGGCCCACTCCCCCGCAGCCCCCGGGAACGAGTTTCCGACGGTCGAGCACCCCGGGGCCCACGGGCACGGCCGGCCGGGTCAGCCGGGCCGTCAGCCCGGCTGACGTCCCGGCGGCTCGCCCGGCCCTGCTGATCCGTCCGAACTGATCATCCGGCCCGGCGGATCGCCGATCGCGAGGTCGGCGATCCGCCGCGGGGCGCCAGGTCAGACGGGGCTCAGCGGTGCTGGCCCGAGGTTCCGTGCTGGCGGGGCTGCGTGGGCCGGCGGCGGGCCGGCCGGGTGCGCGGGCCGTCGTGGGGCCGCGGCCGCACGGCGGCTGCGGGGGCGGGAGCGGGAGCCGCGGGCTCCAGATCCATGTCCTCCGGCGCCGCCGGCGCGAAGCGCCCGAAGTCCGGCGCGTGGAAGGGGTGGTTCGTCGGCGGCGGAGGCGCCTGCCGACGCAGCGGCCGTACCGGCTCCGCTGCCGAGAAGAGAGGGAGCGAGATCGTGTCGATGAGAGGTCACGCTTTCGGATGGGGTCGCCGTGACAAACGGCGAGACGGGCAGAAAAAGATCATGAAGTGTCACCGTCGGGCGGACACGCCCTCCGGTGGCGACGCGTCCCTTCGGGACCGCCTGTGTTCCCGCGTACGGGAACCGTCCCGCGGCGGGCAGGCGCCTGTTCGCGCCCGCACGGCCTCAGAGGTGGGACATCCCCTCGAACGGGCTCGGTATGCGTTCCTGCCGGGACCCGAAGTCGACGAGGACGGCGGCCGTACCCTCGACCCGGGTTACCCGGCCGAGCCCGTACGCGTCGTGTACGACCCGGTCGCCCTCAGCGAACTGAGGACACGGCGGGATCACGGGAGCCTTGAACGGACTGGTGGGCAGATGGCGTCTGGGCACCGCTGACTGGCTCATCACCGCAAGTATGCAACGGCAGGGCGAGACAGGCAGCTCGCAGGGTCCGCCACGCGGGCGGTTGACGCTCCGCCGGGGCCATGCCCGGGCCTGATCTGGGGGTACATTGCCGCACCATCCGTCCATTAGCCCCGGCTTACCCGGGATGTACTGACACCGGACGTGATCGTGCAGGCAGTCCGCTGTACTCGACGGTACGCCCCCGCGGGCCGGAGCGTCGAGGACCGTACCCTCGAGACGGAAGCGCCGCCTGACGGGGCCGCTCAGGAGGCCTGCCCGCCGCGGCGCCAGTGCCCGCGCCGTACGGGTACCGGCGGGGGCGGCCCGCGCCGCGAGGGCTGGATACCGGCACGGAGGAGAGGATTTGCGGGCGCCGCAGCGGCTAGGCATCGGTCATGGCTGCGATCTGGAGACGGCACCGGCGGGATGAGGAGCCGGCGCTGAGCACCGGCCCGGACGAGACGGTCCGGGAGGCGGAACCGGACCGGCTCCACGAGCTGCGTCCGCGTTCCTGGTCCGCGGTGCTGCGGCGCACGGTCAAGGAGTTCAAGGACGACGAGCTGCCGGACCGGGCGGCCGCGCTCACCTACTACGGTGTTCTGGCGATCTTCCCGGCGCTGCTGGTCCTGGTGTCGCTGCTCGGCGTGGTAGGGAAGTCCGCGACCGACAGCATCCTGACCAACATGGAACAGCTCACTCCAGGGTCCGCCAGGGACATCCTGCGCAACGCGGTGAACGGCATCCGCGACACGGCCGGCGCCGGTGGGATCCTGGCCGTCGTCGGCCTGGCCGGTGCCCTGTGGTCCGCCTCCGGTTACATCGCCGCGTTCATCCGCGCCGCGAACATTGTCTACGACATTCCCGAAGGGCGTCCGGCGTGGAAGGTCCTGCCGCTGAGACTGGCCGTGACGGTGATGCTCATGGTGCTGCTCGCGGCGAGCGCGGTCATCGTCGTGTTCTCCGGCGGCCTCGCCGACCAGGCGGGGAAGGCGCTCGGCCTGGGCGGCGCGGCGTTGACGGCCTGGTCCTACGCGAAGTGGCCGGTGCTGGTCCTGCTCGTGATCTTCATGATCGCCCTGCTGTACTGGTCCGCGCCCAACGTGCGGGTGCGCGGCTTCCGCTGGCTGACTCCGGGCAGTGCCCTGGCTGTCGTCATCTGGCTCGTGGCGTCCGGGGGCTTCGCTTTGTACGTCGCGAACTTCGGCTCCTACAACAAGACCTACGGAACCCTGGCCGGAGTCATCATCTTCCTGGTCTGGCTATGGCTGTCCAACCTGGCGATCCTGCTCGGCCTGGAGTTCGACGCCGAGATCGCCCGGGAACGCGCCGTCGCCGGCGGCCTGCCCGCGGACGAGGAGCCGTACGCCGAACCCCGCGACACCCACACCTGGCCCCACCGGCCACGCCGCTCCCGCCGACACGTCGGTCAGCGAACCACCTGACGGAGCCGACGGCGACGAGTGCCACGCCGGTGCCCGGCCGCGAGCTGGGTGTGGGTGAGCCCGAAGCGCAGGTGCGCCGGCACCAGCAGGGCCTGTCGGTCTGCCCGTCAGGGGGTCTCGGCGGGCGGTGGCTAGCTGGTTGTCAGTTGGCGTGATTGCTGGTTGAGCCGCTGGGCTTCGGCGAGTTGGTCTTCGAGGATGACGATGCGGCAGG
>NZ_JALKFY010000712.1:0-5923 GCF_023242985.1 Frankia sp. Mgl5
CGCCCGTGGAGCCGGTGTTAGTCAGGGCGGAAGCTCTGCTGTCGGTGTCGAAGCGGGAACCCACCGAGGCGATCGCGCGTGAACGCGCACGACGCAGTAGGAATCCCCGGCCTTCAGGCCGGGGAGGACGTCAAAGTCTCGGTGTCGGCTCCCCGCGGACGCCCCGACAGGCGCCGGATCGCCGGGACTAGCCTGGTGGCGGCCGGTAACCGGATGCGACGGGCGACCGGTCATGACGGAGCGTGCCTTCCCGGCGCTGGCGGCGACGCCACACGACCGGCGGAGCGGCGGCGGGGACCGGTCGCAGTGATCGGTCCGTGGCGGTGGGCGTGTGGTGGTGGGTCCGTGGCGGTGGCAGGTCGGTAGGGGGCTGTGTATGACGGTCGAGGTCGGCGGGTCGAACGGCAGGCGTACCGCCGGCCCGGCGCGGGAGGCTGCAGCCGTGGCCCCCGTCGGCCGGGTGCTCGGCACGGAGGAGAACACGCCGCTGCTGTTCCACGTCGCCCTGCTCGAGGGCAGCTATCTGCAGCTCGACGATGTGGTTGTCACGGTCCGCGCGGTGCCCGGCGTCGGGCCGGTGATGACCGCCGGCATCGTCACCCAGGTGCGGGCCCGGCACGAGGGCGCGTCGTTCGGCTCGGACGTCTTCCTGATCGCCGACGGCGTCCTGCCCGCGCAGGTGCAGGAGATCGCCGAGATCACCACGACCCGGGTGGAGCCGGAGGTGTACGTCCCACCGCTGCCCGGTGAGCAGGTGCGGCGGGCGACCGGTGCGGAGCGGGCGACGGCGCTGTACTTCGACATGATGGAGAAGCGGATCCCGGTCGGCATCGGCCGTGACGGAAACCCGATCTACATCAATCTCGAGTTCCTGGACGGCACCCGGGGCGCGCACGTCTCCATCAGCGGTATCTCGGGGGTCGCCACCAAGACCAGCTTCGCGCTGTTCCTGCTGCACTCGATCTTCCGCTGCGGGGTGCTCGGGCGGGCGGCGGTGAACACCAAGGCGCTGGTGTTCTCGGTGAAGGGCGAGGACCTGCTGTTCCTCGACCACGCCAACTCCCGGTTGGACGAGGACAAGCGCGCCGCCTACGGCCGGCTCGATCTGCCCGCCGAGCCGTTCCGTTCGGTCGGCTTCTTCGCCCCGCCGCTGCCCGACGACATCTCCGGCCAGCCGAACGTCGCCTCCAGGAAGACCGGGGTGGCCGCGTTCTGGTGGACGATCCAGGAGTTCTGCGCGGGCGAGCTGCTGCCGTACGTGTTCGCCGACGCCGAGGACGACCGCAACCAGTACACGATCGTCGTCCACCAGGTGGCGCTGCGGCTGCGCACGGACGCGGTGCCCGCCGGCGCCGAGGGGGCGGTCAGCATCGACGGCCAGCTGGTGCGGACCTACTCCGAGCTGGTCGACCTGATCGTCGACCGGCTGACCGACGAGGAGACGCGCCGCGACTGGGCCGGGCCGGTGACGGGCGCCGGGACGGTCAACGCGTTCGTCCGCCGACTTCGCTCGTCGTTGCGCTCGCTGCGGTCGCTGATCCGGGCGGATCTGGCGGACAGCCCGCGTCGCAAGGTCTCCACGGTCGACCAGCAGGTGACCGTGGTCGACCTGCACAACCTGCCGGAGCGGGCGCAGCGGTTCGTCGTCGGGGTGGTGCTCGCCGCGGAGACGCGGCGCAAGGAGGAGGCGGGTCCCGGCAGCCTGCTGTTCACGATGATCGACGAGTTGAACAAGTACGCCCCGCGGGAGGGCACGAGCCCGATCAAGGAGGTGCTGCTCGACATCGCCGAGCGCGGCCGCTCGCTGGGCATCATCCTGATCGGCGCGCAGCAGACGGCGAGCGAGGTCGAGCGGCGGATCATCGCCAACAGTTCGATCAAGGTGGTCGGCCGGCTCGACTCGGCCGAGGCGGGTCGGCCGGAGTACGGGTTCCTGCCACCAGGGCAGCGTGCCCGGGCCACACTGGCCAAGCCGGGCACGATGTTCGTCTCGCAGCCGGAGATCCCGGTGCCGCTCGCGGTGGAGTTCCCGTTCCCCGCTTGGGCGACCCGGCACTCCGAGACCGCGGGCCCGCCCCCCGAATCCACCGGCCCGCCGTCCGGCTCGGTTCCCGGCCAGCCCGGGAAACCGGCGCCCAGCACGATTCCCCGCAATCCGTTCGACCTCCTACCCAACCCCTCCGACGAGGTTCCGCCGTTCTGATCTCCGGCCGTTAGGAACCGCCATGAAGTTCCTGCACACCTCGGACTGGCACCTCGGCAAGACCCTCAAGGGACGTAACCGGCTCGACGAGCAGCGCGCGGTGCTCGGGGAGATCATCGGGATCGCCCGGGAGCACGAGGTCGACGCGGTGCTCGTCGCCGGGGACGTCTATGACAGCGCGGCCCCGCCGGCGGCGGCCCAGCAGCTCGCCGTGCAGGCGCTCGTCGCGTTGCGCGGCACCGGGGCCGAGGTGGTCGTGATCGCCGGCAACCACGACCACCAGCCGACCTTCGACGCCTACCGTCCGCTGATGTCCGCCGCCGGGATCACCCTGGTCGGGACGCCGCGCACCGCCGCCGACGGCGGGGTGGTCACCTTCCGCGCCCCCGGCACCGGTGAACCGGTGACCGTGGCGGCGCTGCCGTTCGTCTCCCAGCGGTACGCCGTCCGCGCCGCCGACCTGGTCACCCAGACGCCCGACCAGACCGCGGCCCGCTACGACCAGGTCGTGCGCGCCCTGGTGGAGCAGTTGCGCTCCGGCTTCGACGACGACGCGGTGAACCTCGTCCTGGCCCACCTGACGGTGACCAACGGCCTGTTCGGCGGCGGGGAGCGGATGGCCCAGTCGATCTTCGAGTACCACGTGTCCGCGGCGGCGTTCCCCGCGGACGCCCACTACGTGGCGCTGGGGCACCTGCACCGGCGGCAGACCCTCGCCGCGCCGTGCCCGGTGGTGTACTCCGGCGCGCCGCTCGCGGTCGACTTCGGCGAGCAGGAGAACACGAACGTGGTGTGCCTCGTCGAGGCGAGCCCCGGCGTCCCCGCCCGGGTCACCGACATCGCACTGACGGCCGGCCGGCGGCTGCGGACGGTCCGGGGCACCGTCGCGGAGCTCACCGCGCAGGCCCCGGATCTCGCCGAGGACCTGCTGCGGGTGGTCGTGCGCGAACCGGCCCGCGCGGGGCTGCGCGACGAGGTCCAGGAGCTGCTGCCGAACGCGCTCGAGGTCGGCATCGACCCGGAGTTCCGGGTGGCCCTCGGTGGGTCGCGCCCCAGCGCCGCGGCGCTGGCCCGGCGCAGCCCCGCGGACCTGTTCCGGGAGTACTGCGCCGCCGAACAGTTCGACGACCCCCGGGTCGAGGCGCTGTTCGCCCGGCTGCACGACGACGTCTCCAGTGGCGAATAAGTGGCCGAGTGGCCGAGTGGCCGAGTGGCCGAGTGACCAAGCGACCAAGCGACTGATGGGACGTCCGAGCCGGCGCCGGCCGAGGGATCTGGGAGGGGACTGAATGCGCCCGGTACAGCTGGACCTCGCCGGTTTCGGGTCGTTCCGGGAACCGGCGGTGCTGGACCTCGCCGACGCCGACTACTTCGCGCTGGTGGGCCCGACCGGCGCCGGCAAGTCGACGCTGATCGACGCGCTGACGTTCGCGCTGTTCGGCTCGGTACCGCGCTGGAACAACCGCGCGACGGTGCACCTGGCGCTCGCGCCGACCGCGGCCCGGGGCACGGTGCGGCTCGTCTTCGACGCGGCCGGCGCCCGCTACGTGGTGGCGCGGGAGCTGCGCCGCTCCGCCCGCGGGAACGTGACCGTGCGCAACGCCCGGTTCGAGCGGCTGGTCGACCCGGCCGGCGTCGGCGGGCCGGGGGAGCCGACGGACGTCCTCGCCGCGGGCGCGCCCGCGGTCACCGCGGCGGTCGAGGGGCTGCTCGGGCTCACCTTCGAGCACTTCTGCACCTGTGTGGTGCTCCCGCAGGGCGAGTTCGCCGAGTTCCTGCGGGCGAAGCCGAGCGAGCGGCAGGCCATCCTCACCCGGCTGCTCGGGCTGGGTGTCTACGACACGATCCGCGCGGCGGCGAACGCCCGCGCGAGCGACCAGCGCCAGCGCGCGGACGTCCTCGCCGAGCAGCTCGCCGGCTACGCGGACGCGACCGCCGCCGCCGAGGCCACCGCGGCCGACCAGGTCGGCGCGCTCACCCGGCTCGCCGCCGAGGTGGCCGCCGCGCTGGCGGAGCTGGCCCGGCTGGACACCGCCGCCGCCGACGCCGCCGCCCAGGTCACCCGGCTGGCCGCCGAGCGTGACCGGCTCGCCGCCGTCCGACCGCCGGACGGGCTGGCGGATCTCACCGGCCGGCTGCACGCCGCCCGGGCCGCCGCCGCGGACGCCCGCCGGCACCGCGAGGAGGCCGAGCGGGCGGACAGCACCGCCCGGGAACGGCTCGCCGCGGCGCCGTCCCGCGGCCCGCTCGACCGGTACGCCCACGACCACGAGGCACTCGCCGGCCTGCTCGCGGCCCGACCGGAAGCCGTCACCGAGCAGACCGCGGCCGGGGCGGCCCTCGCCGCCGCGGCCGCCGCGCTCGCGCAGGCGCGCGGCGGGCTGGCGGCGGCGACCACCACCGAACGCGCGGCCGAGCAGACCGCCGAGGCCGCCGCCGCCGAGGTGAGCCGGCTCGAAGCCGAGCTGGGGCTGCTCGCCGGTGTGCGCCCGCCGGCCGGGCTGGCGGCGCTGACCGATCGGCTGCGTGGCGCAGAGGCGGCGCGGGCCGAAGCCGTCGAGCACCGGGAGGCGGCCGAGCGGGCCGACACCGCCGTCCGCGAGGAGCGGGCCGCCGCACCGCCGCGCGGCCCGCTGGAACGGGCCCTGCGCGATCACGAGCTGCTCGCCGAGCTGCTGACCGGCCAGGCTGGCGCGGCAGCCGCGCACGCCGCCGCCCGGGACGCGCTCGGCCGGGCCGAGACCGCCCTGGACGCGGCCCGCCACGCCCGGCACCGCGCGGCCGCCGCCCGGGACACCGCCGCCCGCGCCGATCTGGCCGCCGCGTTGCGGCCGCACCTGGCCGTGGGGGAGGACTGCCCGGTCTGCGCGCGGCCCGTCGCGACCCTGCCGCCGCCGCTGCCGGCCGTCGGCATCGGTGCCGCCGACGAGGCGGTCACCGCCGCCGAGGGTGAGGTCGCCGCCCGTACCGCCGAGGCGACCGCCGCCACCCGGGCGGCGCTGGAATCCGAGGCCCGGCTCGCGGAGCTGACCAAACGGGTCGAGGAGCTGCGCGGCGCGCTCGCCGACGCGCCGGACGCCCGCCGCGCCGCCGACCTCCTCGCGGACGTCGAGCGGCTCGACGGCGCCGTCACCGGCGCCGACCTGGCCCTGCGCCAGGCCCGCGACGCCGCGGCGGCCGCCGAGACGGTCGTCACCCGTTGCCGGGACGAGGCGGCCGGGGCACGGCGGGCGCTCGACACCGCCCGGGATCCGCTGGTCTCCCTCGGCGCTCCCGGCCTGGCGGGCACCGACCTGGAGGCCGACTGGGCCGCGCTCGTCACCTGGGCCGCCGGCCTCGCCCGTGACCGGGCCGGTCAGCGTGACGCCGCCGCCGAGCGGTCGGCCGCCGCTGCGGCGTCCCTCGCCGCCGCGCGGCAGGCACTGACGCTCGCCACCGACGGGCAGGCCCGGGCGGACGAGGAGCGGATCGCCGCGGCCCGGGCCCAGCAGCGGGCCGCCACCCGCGTCGCGACCCTCGACGACCAGACCGAGGCGCTGCGTGCCGCGCTCGCCGGCGCGCCGAGCGCCGTCGAGGTCGCGGCCGCGCTCGCCGAGCTCGACCGGCTCACCGCCGCGGCCGGCCAGGCCGACCAGCGGCTACGCGGCGCCCGGGCGGAAGCCGACGCCGCCGAGCGGGCGTTCGAGCAGGCCCGGGACGCGCTCGGCGCGGCCGGCGCCG
>NZ_JALKFY010000713.1:0-5684 GCF_023242985.1 Frankia sp. Mgl5
TACGGCGGAGGGCTCCCGCCTGCCCTGTGGGCCGACACGGCCGAGGGCGCCCGGCTCGCCGAGGCGGCAGCCAAGCGGCGGTTCCGGTTCGGGGAGATCCCGGCCGACGCCTCCCCGGAGACGGTCGTCGCCCGAATCATGGCACTCGGCGAAGCCGCGTGGTGACGGTGAGCGCCATGGACGACAGCTTGGACGAATGCCGCTATGTCGCCCGGCCGCGCTTGCGCAGGAAGGCCTGCTGCCCGCTGGCCTTCCGATCGTCAACGTGGAGGCCGGTTGCGTCAGCGGGTCGGAGGCGTTCCACGAGGCGTGGAAGCACGTGCTGTCCGATCAGGGCGAGGCGGCGCTGGCCGTCGGCGCGGAGAAAATGAACGATCCCAGCCGTC
This sequence comes from Frankia sp. Mgl5, assembly GCF_023242985.1. NCBI lineage: Bacteria > Bacillati > Actinomycetota > Actinomycetes > Frankiales > Frankiaceae > Frankia > Frankia sp. Mgl5. The sequence goes on from NZ_JALKFY010000713.1 coordinate 387, forward strand.
CGGTGGCGCAGGCGCCGGAGCGGGTCGGGGCCCGCGGCTGGCAACCTCGACCCGACCTCCTACTGGAGGCCGGATGAGGAGCTCGCCGCGGAGCTCGGCACCACATTCCAGGTCGCCAAGGGTGGCTCCATGACCGTTCTCGAGCACACCTGACCAAGGCAGGAAGGACGCCCCCATGCGGGTCATCGACTACTTCGACAAGGGCGCACAGCGCAACGGCGACCGTCTCTTCATCGTCTCCGATGAGGGCAACGTGACCTATGCCGAGGCCGCTCGGCATTCGCGGCGGCTGGCCGCCGGGCTGTACGCGCGAGGCTTCTCCCCCGGCGAGGGGGTCGGCGTGCTGGCCCCGAACGTCAGCGAGGGGTTGCTGGGGATGCTCGGCCTCTGGAGGGCCGGCGGCGCCTGGGCACCGCTCAACCACCTCAACGCGTTGAGCGCGACGATGGACTTCATGAACGAGGTGAAGGTGCGGTGGCTGCTGCTGCACTCACGCTTCACCGACCAGGTAGATGAGATCCGTGCGCACGTGCCCACCCTCAAGCACGTCATCTGCCTGGACAAACCGTTCGCCGGCGCCGAGTCGATGGCCGATGTCCTCGCCGCCGGCGACGGGGTGGACATACCGGACTGGAGCGACCCGTTCGGCGCACCTACCGCGGTGTGCGCTACCTGGCCCACGGGCGGGACGACGGGCAGGTCCAAGGCAGTCATCTGGACCAACGACGTATTCGCGAACCTCATCGAGCTGTCCACGCAGCATTGGCCGGCGTCCGAGCACCCGGTGAACCTCATGGTGGCGCCGATCACGCACGCGGCCGGCGTCATGGCGGTCATCCTGGCGGCCCAAGGCGCGACGGTGGTCATCCGCCCGGGTTTCGATGCCGAGGACACGCTGGGCCGCATCGAGCGCTACGGCGTCACGCATGTGTTTCTTCCGCCGACGGCATACTACCGCATGTTGGAGGGCCAGAAGGCACGGCCCCGCGACTGCTCCAGCCTGAAGATGCTGCTGATCGCCGCCGCGCCGGTCTCGCCGGACAAGTTCAGCGAGGGCGTCACGGTGTTCGGTCCGTGCGTCGCGCAGTGCTGGGGGCAGGCCGAGGCGCCGATGCTGCTCACCTACCTCTCGCCTCAGCAGGTGGCCGCCGCCGTCGCGGGAGACCACCCGGAGCGGCTCGCGTCGTGCGGGTATCCGACGTTTTCCTGCCAGGTGGAGGCGATGGATGACCAGGGTAACCTTCTGCCGCCCGGTGAGCGGGGCGAGCTGGTAGTCCGCAGCCGCCTCGTCACATCCGGCTACTACAATCGTCCGGAGGACACTGCGGCGATCCGTACGTTCGGCTGGCACCACACCGGCGACGTCGGCTACCTCGACGAGAACGGCTTCGTCTACATCGTCGACCGCAAGAAGGAAATGGTGATCACCGGCGGGTTCAACGTCTATCCCGCCGAGGTGGAGTCGGCCATTTTGGCACTGCCCGAGGTCCGCGACTGCGCCGTCATCGGCATTCCAGATGACAAGTGGGGTGAGGCGGTGTGTGCGGTGGTCATCCCGGCCGAACCGGGCTGGGTCGACGCCGACCACATCATCTCAGCCAGCAAGGTGGCGCTGGGCTCGGTGAAGGCGCCGAAGGTCGTGCACTTCGTCGATGCGCTCCCGTCGACGCCGGTCGGCAAGGTCGACAAGAAGGAGCTTCGCACGAGGTACTGGAAGGGCAGGACGCGATCAGTCAATTGAGGCCCACCACGGCTACGTCGGATACGTGGCGGACGCAGTCCGCATGCCGCGAAGGCCACGAGTGTGCATGCATCACCATACAGATCTAGCTCACGACCATCCGCCGCGCAGAGACAGCGGTAAAGTCAATTCCGAACTGGACGACGAGACAACGGATGAGCGACAAGGATCAATTTCGCCTCGACGGCAAGGTGGCGCTGGTAACGGGTGGCGCCCGCGGCATCGGCGCCGAGTGTGCGCGGATTCTCGCAGCCGCCGGCGCCAGTGTGATGGTGACAGATGTACTGAGTGCTGCCGGAAAGGAAACCGCTGAAGCGATCAGCGCATCTGGTCACACGGCCGCCTACCTGGACTTGGATGTCACCCGCGAGAAAGAGTGGGTGACCGCAATCGAAAACACCCTGCGACCTACGACGGCTTCGATGTGCTGGTGAACAACGCCGGTATCGAGATCATGGGGGAGATCGCCGACACGTCGCATGACGAGTTCCGTCGTATCATGGCCGTCAATGTTGATGGTGTCTATCTATCTATTTAGGTTGCAAGCATGCAGTGATCTCGATGCGCCCCGGCGGACGTGCCGGGCATGGTCGATCATCAACCTCTCCTCCGTCGCCGGCATGGTCGGCATACCCTGGTTATCATCCTACGGGGCCAGTAAGGGTGCGGTACGTAAATTGACCAAGGATGTGGCCGTGGAATGTGGGAGGATGGGCTATGGCATCCGCTGTAATTCCATCCATCCGGGTGTCGTGGAAACCGACATGGCGGAGTCGTTCTTCCGCAAGAACCAGGCTCTGGCCGGCGCGGGAAGTTTCGATGACATCAAGTCCGCATTCACTGCGGCTCATCCGATCGGCCGCATGGGCGTGCCGCAGGATATCGCCAACGCCGTGCGTTTCCTCGCGGCAGATGCATCGGTCTGGATCACCGGCGTGGAGCTACCGGTCGACGGGGGTTGGACCGCGATCTGACCTAGATCCGCCAGTACCCGGTGATGTTGGGGGTTCGTAGATCGCTGGAACGTAAGCGGGTGCCTGCCGTGCAGGAAGAATCGGGGTTACCACACCAAACCGAAGCTTCCTGACGAGAGGCACCCGCAGGGTGAACAGACTACGCAGATCGGCTGTGTCGCGGAAACGGCCACGGGTTCGGGTCGGGCCGGTGGACCGGTCGTTGACGGGTCTGGCGGGCCTGTCGGCGGTGAGTGAGCTGGTGGACCGGCTCGGGCTCGTCGAGACGCTCGACGAGCGGATCGGGTCGGTCAAGCAGCGAGCCCGGGGCTGACGGGCGGTGAGGTGCTGGTCGGGCTTGCGAGCGCGCAGTTGGCGGGGCAGGCGAGCCTATCCGGGTTGGACCGGCTGTGCCTGGACGGGGCGGGTGGGTCGCTGGTGGCGGTGCCGTTCGCCCCGTCACGGACGGCGGCGAGGTTGTCGGCCAGGTTCGGGCCGGCCGCAGTGGGCGGGATCGAGGCGACGGTCGGGGTGCTCGCGTCGCGGTGGCTGGACCGGCTGCCCGCGCAGCGCCGGGCGGAGCTGGTCACGGGCCCGACGCTCGATCTGGACTCTTCGGATGTCGAGGTCTTCGGGTTCCTCAAACGCGGGGTGGCGCGCACCTATGAGGAGAAGAAGGCTGGCCGGCCGCTGCTGGCGTCGTGGGCGCGGACCGGGCTGGTCCTGGCCGCCGACCTGCTCGCGGGTGACGACGACGTCCGTCCCCGCGCCGCCGGGTTGCTGACCCGGGCCCTGGCCAACCTGCCGGTGGCGGTCCGCGCGCGGCCGTTGCTGCGCGCGGACTCGGGGTTCTTCACCGGCGACCTGGCCCGCACCGCTGTCGCGGCGGGCGTCGACTTCGCGATCGTCGCCCCGCGTAACAGCGCTCTGTGGCGGGGCCTACGCCGCGGTCGAGGAGACGGCATGGACGGGCGCCAGGGACATGACCGGCGCCCAGGTCGCCACCAGCGCCTACGCCCCGGCCGGCTGGCCGCCGGGCACCTACATGGTCATCCGCCAGGTGAAGGTCCCCGCCGCCGAGATCTCCGCTGATCCCCGCTCGCGGCGGCGACGCACGATCCCGAAAGGCCAGCGCAGCTGGCTCTCGACGGTGTCGTCGATCATGCCTGGGCGGTCAGTTTCATCGTCACGAACATCCCCGCCGACGACGGCGCCGACATCGTCGCGCTCGAGCACTGGTTCTGCGGCCGCGCCGACATCGAGACCCAGATCAAGGACGCCAAACTCGGGGCTGGCCTACGCCACCTGCCCTCGGCCGACCCGCCGGTGAACACCGTCTGGATGTGGGCGGCGATCCTCGCTGGCTGGCTGTCCACCCTGCTCCAGACACTGACCGGGTTCGCCCAGCGCGCTGGGCGCGCCCACGCCGACCGGCTCCGCCACGAACTGATCACCATCCCCGGTCGGGTCACCCGACACGCCGGCCAGCTGATCCTGCGCCTGCCACCCGGCCGCGACCTGCACCTGACCACTGCCCTCACACGGCTGCGCGCTCGATCTCCAGCGCTCTGACCCGGATCCGTTCCGACCCCTGGAACACCACCCAGGCCGTGGACCCGGCGCCGACCCGGCACGACGGCCGGGCTTCCGCTCTGCCCAGCCATCGAAAACCACATGGACAACCCCGAAACAGGAAGATCATCAAACTTCGATCATGCGAGCCATCGCTACTGGCGGATCTAGGTCTGAGCTCGAGCTTTAACCTGTGCGGTGACTCTGCTGCTTAATTCGGCTGGGTGTCGCGGTGCGGCATGATCTCCTCTGCGGTCCGGGTCGCGTCGTGGGCCGTGGGAGGTGGGGCACATGTCGTTGCAGCCGAAGGGGCTGCCGGAGATCCCGGCGCAGACCGTGGCGGTCGCGCGGGCGGCGTTCCCGCGGGGGACGTTGGCGATGCGGCTACGGGACCGTCTCGCCGAGGTGTTCGTTGACGAGCCGTTCACCGGCGCGTTCGGCCGCCGGGGGCGCCGGGTCTGCCGCCGGCGGTGCTGTCGCTGGTCACGGTGCTGCAGTTCGCCGAGAACCTGACCGACCGCCAAGCCGCGGCGATGGCGGTCCGCGCGATCGACTGGAAGTACGCGCTCGGCGTGGAGCTGACCGATACCGGGTTCGACGCGACGGTGCTGTCCCGGTTCCGGACCCGGCTGGCCGATCACGGCCTGGAACGGGTGGTCTTCGACCTGCTCGTGGAGGCCTGCCGTGACCAAGGCCTGATCGGCGCTGGTGGCCGGGCGCGTACCGATTCCACCCATGTGATCAGCGCGGTGCGGGACCTGAACCGGACCGAGCTCGCCGGGGAGAGCGTGCGGGCGGCGTTGGAGGCCCTCGCGGTCGCGGCCCCGGACTGGCTGGCCGACACCCTGGACGTTGACGAGTTGGCGCACCGCTACGGCGAGCGTGTCAACGGGTGGACGATGCCGTCCTCGAAGACGGCCCGCGACCGCCTCGCGGTGGTGTTCGGCCAAGACGCGCTAGTGCGCTGACCGTGATCCTTTCCGGTGGTCAGGCGGCATGTGATCGTGGGCGTCCCCAGCGTTGCTGGCGTTC
>NZ_JALKFY010000714.1:0-5479 GCF_023242985.1 Frankia sp. Mgl5
CTGCTCCTTGAGAACTCAACAGCGTACCGAATAGTCAGTGCCATATTTTTTAACCCCCGTCCATGGCCAGGGCTTAGTGCTTCTGGTTGTGGTGGGAAATTCCTTTGGCAATGACAGACTCATACGAGGATCTGTCTTGCCAGGATCGGTTGGGCTTGGCGGCCTGACCATCTCTTTCAAAGCATTGATGGAGAGTTTGATCCTGGCTCAGGACGAACGCTGGCGGCGTGCTTAACACATGCAAGTCGAGCGAGGAGCTTGCTCCTAGCGGCGAACGGGTGAGTAACACGTGGGCAACCTGCCCCAAGCTCTGGAATAACTCCGGGAAACCGGGGCTAATGCCGGATATGACATCATCGGGCATCTGGTGATGTGGAAAGATTTATCGGCTTGGGATGGGCCCGCGGCCTATCAGCTTGTTGGTGGGGTGATGGCCTACCAAGGCGACGACGGGTAGCCGGCCTGAGAGGGCGATCGGCCACACTGGGACTGAGACACGGCCCAGACTCCTACGGGAGGCAGCAGTGGGGAATATTGCGCAATGGGCGAAAGCCTGACGCAGCGACGCCGCGTGAGGGATGACGGCCTTCGGGTTGTAAACCTCTTTCAGCAGGGACGAAGCGAGAGTGACGGTACCTGCAGAAGAAGCACCGGCCAACTACGTGCCAGCAGCCGCGGTAATACGTAGGGTGCAAGCGTTGTCCGGAATTATTGGGCGTAAAGAGCTCGTAGGCGGCCTGTCGCGTCGGCTGTGAAAACCCGGGGCTCAACCCCGGGCCTGCAGTCGATACGGGCAGGCTAGAGTCCGGTAGGGGAGACTGGAATTCCTGGTGTAGCGGTGAAATGCGCAGATATCAGGAGGAACACCGGTGGCGAAGGCGGGTCTCTGGGCCGGAACTGACGCTAAGGAGCGAAAGCGTGGGGAGCGAACAGGATTAGATACCCTGGTAGTCCACGCCGTAAACGTTGGGCGCTAGGTGTGGGGGACCTTCCACGGCCTCCGTGCCGCAGCTAACGCATTAAGCGCCCCGCCTGGGGAGTACGGCCGCAAGGCTAAAACTCAAAGGAATTGACGGGGGCCCGCACAAGCGGCGGAGCATGTGGCTTAATTCGATGCAACGCGAAGAACCTTACCAGGGCTTGACATGCAGAGAAATCCTGTAGAGATATGGGGTCCTTAGGGGCTCTGCACAGGTGGTGCATGGCTGTCGTCAGCTCGTGTCGTGAGATGTTGGGTTAAGTCCCGCAACGAGCGCAACCCTTGTCCTATGTTGCCAGCGAGTCATGTCGGGGACTCATAGGAGACTGCCGGGGTCAACTCGGAGGAAGGTGGGGATGACGTCAAGTCATCATGCCCCTTACGTCCTGGGCTGCACACATGCTACAATGGCCGGTACAATGGGCTGCGATACCGCGAGGTGGAGCGAATCCCAAAAAGCCGGTCTCAGTTCGGATCGGGGTCTGCAACTCGACCCCGTGAAGTCGGAGTCGCTAGTAATCGCAGATCAGCAATGCTGCGGTGAATACGTTCCCGGGCCTTGTACACACCGCCCGTCACGTCACGAAAGTCGGTAACACCCGAAGCCGGTGGCCCAACCCTTGTGGGGGGAGCCGTCGAAGGTGGGACCGGCGATTGGGACGAAGTCGTAACAAGGTAGCCGTACCGGAAGGTGCGGCTGGATCACCTCCTTTCTAAGGAGCTTTCTGGCTGGGTGCCCCTGTAGTGGGTGGTTGCCTGGTCCAGGGCGATGATCAGTCGAGTGGCTGGTCTGGATGCTCATGGGTGGAACGCTGACTTGTTCTGCTGGCTGCGGTTCGGATTCTGGGTTCCTGTGTGGGCTTGGGGTTGGGGCTGGGGTTGGTGGGTCGGTACGCTGTTGGGTCCTGAGGGAGTTAGGTGCCCTCGTGTGTGGCCCTGTTTCTGTTCAATTTGCCTCGATGGCCTTCTGGTTGTCGGGGTTGTTGGGCGGGGTGGGTGTGCGGGCTGGTTGTGGTGGGATACCGCTGTCGCCTTTTGGGTGATGGGTTTGGTCTCACGGGCGCGGCTGGTTTCCGTTCGTAGTTTGAGAACTGCACAGTGGACGCGAGCATCTTTATCTTTGTGGCCAAGTTATTAAGGGCGCACGGTGGATGCCTTGGCACCAGGAGCCGATGAAGGACGTGGGAGGCTGCGATATGCCTCGGGGAGCTGTCAACCGAGCTATGATCCGAGGATTTCCGAATGGGGAAACCCGGCAGGGCTTTAAATCCTGTCACCCATGCCTGAACACATAGGGCATGTGGAGGGAACGCGGGGAAGTGAAACATCTCATTACCCGCAGGAAGAGAAAACAACCGTGATTCCGCGAGTAGTGGTGAGCGAAAGCGGATGAGGCTAAACCAGTTTCGTGTGATAGCCGGCAGGCGTTGCGTAGCTGGGGTTGTGGGACTGTTCTGATGTTGCTGCCGCTTCATCAAAGAGTTAGAAAACGTGTTGTTAGCCGAAGGTCATGCGAATGGACCGCCATAGAGGGTAATAGCCCTGTAGGTGAAAACGGCACGTCTCTTGAGCAGTATCCCAAGTAGCACGGAGCCCGTGAAATTCCGTGTGAATCTGGCGGGACCACCCGCTAAGCCTAAATACTCCCTGGTGACCGATAGCGGACTAGTACCGTGAGGGAAAGGTGAAAAGTACCCCGGGAGGGGAGTGAAATAGTACCTGAAACCGTGTGCCTACAATCCGTGGGGGCTGGGCTTTTCGGAGCCTGGTGACCGCGTGCCTTTTGAAGAATGAGCCTGCGAGTTTGCGGTGTGTGGCGAGGTTAACCCGTGTGGGGTAGCCGTAGCGAAAGCGAGTCCGAATAGGGCGTTGAGTCGCATGTCCAAGACCCGAAGCCGAGTGATCTACCCATGGCCAGGTTGAAGCGCGGGTAAGACCGTGTGGAGGACCGAACCCACCAGGGTTGAAAACCTGGGGGATGAGCTGTGGGTAGGGGTGAAAGGCCAATCAAACTCGGTGATAGCTGGTTCTCCCCGAAATGCATTTAGGTGCAGCGTCACGTGTTTCTTGCCGGAGGTAGAGCACTGGATGGCCTAGGGGGCCTACAAGCTTACTGAAGTCAGCCAAACTCCGAATGCCGGTAAGTGAAGCGTGGCAGTGAGACTGCGGGGGATAAGCTTCGTAGTCGAGAGGGAAACAGCCCAGATCGCCAGCTAAGGCCCCTAAGCGTGCGCTAAGTGGAAAAGGATGTGGAGTCGCATAGACAACCAGGAGGTTGGCTTAGAAGCAGCCACCCTTGAAAGAGTGCGTAATAGCTCACTGGTCAAGTGATTCCGCGCCGACAATGTAGCGGGGCTCAAGCGCACCGCCGAAGCTGCGGCATGCATAGTGAACCCGGCCTTTTCGGAGGTCCAGGTCTGTGCGTGGGTAGGGGAGCGTCGTATGGCGTGTGAAGCGGCGGGGTGACCCAGCCGTGGATGCCATACGAGTGAGAATGCAGGCATGAGTAGCGAATGACGGGTGAGAATCCCGTCCGCCGAATGACCAAGGGTTCCTGGGGCAGGCTTTTCCGCCCAGGGTGAGTCGGGACCTAAGGCGAGGCCGACAGGCGTAGTCGATGGACAACGGGTTGATATTCCCGTACCGGCGCTGACGCGCCCATGCTGAACCTGGTTTGTGCTAACCGTTCTGGTTCTTGTTCTGCCTTCGGGTGGGGCTTGGGCTGGTCGGGACCCCGGCTGGTAGTAGGCAAGCGATGGGGTGACGCAGGAGGGTAGTCCAACCCAGGAGGTGGTTTTCCTGGGGCAAGGGTGTAGGGCGAAGTGCAGGTAAATCCGTGCTTCATGTGCCTGAGACCTGATGCCGAGCCGATTGTGGCGAAGTGGGTGATCCCATGCTGCCGAGAAAAGCCTCTAGCGAGTGTCAGGGCCGCCCGTACCCTAAACCGACACAGGTGGTCAGGTAGAGAATACCGAGGCGTGCGAGTGAACTGTGGTTAAGGAACTCGGCAAAATGCCCCCGTAACTTCGGGAGAAGGGGGGCCACTTCCTGTGTAGGAGTTTACCTCCGAAGCGGGGAGGGGCCGCAGAGACCAGGGGAAAGCGACTGTTTACTAAAAACACAGCTCCGTGCGAAGTCGTAAGACGATGTATACGGAGTGACGCCTGCCCGGTGCTGGAACGTTAAGGGGACGGGTTAGCTCTTCGGGGCGAAGCTCAGAACTTAAGCGCCAGTAAACGGCGGTGGTAACTATAACCATCCTAAGGTAGCGAAATTCCTTGTCGGGTAAGTTCCGACCTGCACGAATGGCGTAACGACTTTCCTACTGTCTCAACCACAGACTCGGCGAAATTGCATTACGAGTAAAGATGCTCGTTACGCGCGGCAGGACGGAAAGACCCCGGGACCTTTACTACAGCTTGATATTGGTGTTCGGTTCGGTTTGTGTAGGATAGGTGGGAGACTGTGAAGCTGGGACGCCAGTTCCGGTGGAGTCATTGTTGAAATACCACTCTGGTCGTACTGGATGTCTAACCTCGGTCCGTGATCCGGATCAGGGACAGTGTCAGGTGGGTAGTTTAACTGGGGCGGTTGCCTCCTAAAGGGTAACGGAGGCGCCCAAAGGTTCCCTCAGCCTGGTTGGCAATCAGGTGTTGAGTGCAAGTGCACAAGGGAGCTTGACTGTGAGACAGACATGTCGAGCAGGTGCGAAAGCAGGGACTAGTGATCCGGCGGTGGCTTGTGGAAGCGCCGTCGCTCAACGGATAAAAGGTACCCCGGGGATAACAGGCTGATCTTGCCCAAGAGTCCATATCGACGGCAAGGTTTGGCACCTCGATGTCGGCTCGTCGCATCCTGGGGCTGGAGTAGGTCCCAAGGGTTGGGCTGTTCGCCCATTAAAGCGGTACGCGAGCTGGGTTTAGAACGTCGTGAGACAGTTCGGTCCCTATCCGCCGCGCGCGCAGGAGACTTGAGAAGGGCTGTCCCTAGTACGAGAGGACCGGGACGGACGAACCTCTGGTGTGCCAGTTGTTCTGCCAAGAGCATGGCTGGTTGGCTACGTTCGGAAGGGATAACCGCTGAAAGCATCTAAGCGGGAAGCTCGCTTCGAGATGAGGTCTCCCACAGGGTAGCCTGGTAAGGCCCCCGACTAGATGATCGGGTTGATAGGCCGGAGGTGGAAGTGCGGCAACGCATGGAGCTGACCGGTACTAATAGGCCGAGGGCTTGACCACAAAGATTCTGCTGTTCTGCGTCCACTGTGCGGTTCTCGGGCTGCGACCGGTTTCGGTTGGGTCTGATAGTGTTTCGGTGGCTTTGGCGAAGGGGAAACGCCCGGTTCCATTCCGAACCCGGTAGCTAAGCCCTTCAGCGCCGATGGTACTGCGTGGGTGACCGCGTGGGAGAGTAGGACGCCGCCGGACTTCTTTTGGTGGGGGCTGTTTCTGGCTGTGGCCGGGAGCAGCCCCCACCTGTATTTCCGGACCTTTTCCCGGCCGA
>NZ_JALKFY010000715.1:0-5370 GCF_023242985.1 Frankia sp. Mgl5
GAGGGGCTGGGGATTCGTGACGAGGAGACCCGGGCTCGTCACCTCACCGCCATCAACCGCTTCCGCGGCGTGTAGGACCCACTGTCCGGACCGTCCGTTGCCGCAGCTCTCGTCACCCAACGATTGCCCGTCTGGGATGCTGAGGCCCTATGACAGAGCACAGTGACCTCATCCCGATGTCCGGCGAGGGTGACGGTGCCCCCGGCTTCGACCTGGTGCGCCGCGGTTACGACCCACATCAGGTGAACGCGCACGTCAACTGGCTGGTCGAGCAGCTGCGCGAGGCCGAGTCGCACCGCGCCGCCGCCGAGGCGGCCGCCTCGGAGGCCGCCGCCGAGGCGGCGCGGGTTCGCGACGACCTGGCCGCGAACCGACCTGCCTGGGAGGAGTTCGGCGGCCGGATCACCCAGATCCTGCAGCTCGCCGAGGAGGAGGCGGCGACGGTTCGCGCCGAGCGGACCCGCGACGCCGAGTCCCAGCTCGAGGAGGCCCGGCGCATCGTCACCGAGGCCGAGCACACCCGCGACCGCACCCTGCGGGAGGCCGACGAGCAGGCGCAGAGCATCGTCTCCTCGGCCCGCGCCGAGGCGGAGCGCGTCGTCGAGGCGGCCCGGTCGGCCGCGGCCCAGGCCGAGGAGGAGTCCGCGCGGCGCCTCGCCGAGCTGGAGCACCAGCGCGACCAGGTCACCGCGCAGCTCGGCGCGCTGCACGACCAGGTGACGGCCCAGCTCGGCGCGCTGCGCGACCGGCTCACCGCGGCGACCGCCCCGATCGAGGCGCCGTCGGCCTCCGCGCCGAGAGCACTGACGCAGGGCGAGAGCACCGCCGTCCAGACGGCGGGTTCGTCCCACGGCTGACGGCCGCCGCCGGTGAGGTCAGCGGCGGCAGCCGTCAGCGGTGCCGCCAGGGCCAAGCAGTCACCAGGGCCAAACAGTCCACCAGGGCCTCGCCGTGGTGCCGAGGTCTAGCGGTGGCGCCAGGGCCGTCGGCGTCGGTTCGCGCTGACGTGCCGCCGGGTCCAGCACGGGGTGTGCCAGTGCCGCCGTTCGTCGATGTCGCCGACCGGCCACACCACCCGATGCGGCGTACCCGCGGTTATGAGCTGGTCGCAACCCGGGCACCGGTATGCCTTCGTCGTCGCGGCGCCGGTCACCGGCCGCACGACCCAGTCCTCGTCCCCGCCCGCGCTTTCCCCCGCGCCCGGATTTCCGCCCGCGCCCATGCCGTCGACCGGGCCTCAGTGACCGCCGGAGCCGCCGTCCGGCCCTGAACGGCCGATGACCTCGCCGTCCACGACCTTGACGGTTCTCGGCTCCGCGCCGGCGCCGCCCGCCCGCCCGCCGCGGCCGGCCTTGTGGATCGCCGCGCCGGCCAGCGTACGGGCCACCTTCGCCCGCCGGAGCATGCCCGCCGGGCTCGCCAGCGCCGACGACGCCCCGATGAGCGCGTGGAACGAGCGGTCGCTGCCGCGCCAGTGCTCCCGCAGGATCGGCTCACCCGCCCCGACCACCAGGCGACGGAACGCGAAGGCCACAACGGCCACGTCATCGAGCTGGCCGATCACCGGGATGATGTTCGTCAGCCGGTTCTTCGGCGACACCAGGTAGGCCAGCGCCGCTCCCGCCTCCAGCTTCGCGGACTGCGGCACCCGCGGGTCGGCGACCACCCGGCGCAGCATCACGACCAGGTCGGGCAGGAAGGTCGTCACCTCACGGCCGAATGCGCGCAGCGCGTCCTTGTCCACCGTGGCCATGGGCGTCCTCCTCGGGGCGTACGGGCAGCCGGCACGGGCGCCGACCGCCGGGGGGCGTCCCGGCGCCCGGCGACATCCTAGACACGACCGCCGACCCGCCCCGAAGGGTGATCAACGCCGGCTGCCCGTCCGGTACCCCCCGGAGGGGCCACGAACCCCCTCCGACCGGACCCCCGCCGCCTCAGCGCGAGTGGTCGCGGAAGCCCCGGCCGGTCTTGCGCCCCAGGTAGCCCGCCTTCACGAGGTGCTCGAGCAGGGGGGCCGGGGCATAGCCCGGCTCCCGGAACTCCAGGTACAACGTCCGCTGGATCGCCAGTGTGACGTCGAGACCGACCACGTCCGCCAGCGCGAACGGGCCCATCGGATGTCCGCAGCCCACCGTCATCGCGGTGTCGATGTCGTCGACGCTGGCGTAGTGCGCCTCCAGCATCCGCACGGCGTCGTTGAGGTACGGGAAGAGCAGCGCGTTCACGATGAACCCGGCGCGGTCCGCGCAGACCACCGGGTGCTTGCCGGCGGCCCGGCTGACCGCGAGCACCGTCGCGGTGACATCGGGAGCGGTCAGCACCGTCGGCACGACCTCGATCAGGCGCATCGCGGGCGCCGGGTTGAACCAGTGCATCCCGACGACGTCCCGCGGACGGGTCGTCGCCGTGGCGCACTCGATCACCGGCAGGGAGGACGTCGTGGTCGCGAGCACCGCCCCCGGCTTCATCACCTCGTCGAGCGCGGCGAACAGCGCCCGCTTCACCGAGAGCTCCTCGACGACCGCCTCGACGACGAGATCGCAGCCGGCGAGCGCGTCGAGGTCGGTCGTCCCCGTCACCCGGGCGAGCGCGGCGTCACGCTCCTCGGCGGACAGCCGTCCGCGCTGGACGCCTCGCTCCAGCGACTCCACCAGCCTCTTGCGGACGGCCGACACCTTGTCGTCGGACCGCGCGCGGAACACCACGTCGAAACCGGAGCGGGCCAGGACCTCGACGATGCCGCAGGCCATCGTCCCGGTGCCCACGACGCCGACGGAGCGCACCGGCCTGGGTTCGACCCCGGCGACCACGCTCGGGGCGGCGTCGTCGACGACGTGCGGCGAGTCGGCCTCGGCGTAGGTGTAGAAGCCCCGACCGGTCTTGCGGCCCAGCATTCCGGCCGTGACGAGCTGCTTGAGCAGCGGCGCGGGAGCATGCAGGTGATCGCGGGACTGGTGGTACATCGAGTCGAGGATCTCGTACGCGGAGTCGAGCCCGATCAGGTCGAGCAGGGCCAGCGGCCCCATCGGGTGACCGCAGCCGAAGCGCATCGCCGCGTCGATGTCCTCCCGGGTCGCGTAGTGCGCCTCCAGCATCCGCACCGCGTTGTTCAGGTAGCCGAACAGCAGCGCGTTGGCGATGAAACCGGCCCGGTCGCCTGCCCTGACCGCAATCTTCCCGACGCGGCCGACCAGGTCGCGGACCTCGTCAAGGACAACAGGATCCGTGACGACCGTCCCGACCACCTCGACGAGTTCCATCACCGGCGCCGGGTTGAACCAGTGCGTGCCGAGCACCCTGGACGGCCGGTGGGTGCCGGCGGCAAGCTCGGTGACCGACAGTGAGCTGGTGTTGCTGGCGATGATCGTCCCGGCGGGACAGATCTCGTCGAGACGGGCGATGAGCTCCTGCTTGGCGTCCAGCCGCTCGTGGATGGCCTCGATGATCAGAGGACAGTCCGCGACGGCCGTCAGGTCGACGCCACTGCTGATGCGGCCGAGCAGCTCCTCACGCTCGGCCGGGGTCAGCTTGCCGCGTTCGACCGCCCGATGCGTGGAGTGCTCCAGATGGCCCCGACCGCGGGCCAGCCCGGCCTCGTCCCGTTCGACGCCCACCACGTCGATACCGGCACGGGCCAGCACCTCCGCGATGCCGGCGCCCATGGTGCCGAGCCCGATGACCCCGATCCTCGTCAGCTCACCGAGGGTGCTCTCCTGGCCCATGCCCAGCGCTCCTTCCTCCGGGTGGTCTTTCCCGTGGTCTGGCCGCCTGTCACCGCCGAGTACGCGGCCTGCGGCGTGCGACGTCCCGGGCACCGGTGTGGTGTTGGGACCGGCACCGGCAGTGGAGCGTCCACTCCGCGAGTGTCCGAATCCTCCCAGGTTCTCGACGCATGAGCTTGTGATCGTGATGAAAGCTGCCATGCAGTGCGCGGGGACAGGATGCTACGCGCGCCGCCCCACCCACCGCGACCGCACGAGCCCGCCAACGGACCACGGACAGCGACAGCCAAAAAGGCGTGGCGGCTCAGTGGCAGGCAGGACTCACCCAGCGGCCACGCATCGTCCGGGGGGGACGGAACCGGGTCAGAACAGGGTGGGGATGGAAGGCTCGAGGCCGCGCAGGGCGTCGTAGTCGACCACCGAGCAGGCGATGCCGCGGTCGGCGGCCAGCAGGCGTGCCTGCGGCGTGATCGACTGGGCGCACAGAATGCCCCGCACCGGATGCGGAAGGGCCGGATCATCGTCCAGGCGGGAGAGGTAGCGGGTGAGCTGCTCCACCCCGTCGATCTCACCCTTGCGCTTGATCTCCACGGCCACGGTGGAGCCGTCGGCGGCGCGACAGAGCAGGTCGACCGGGCCGATACCGGTCTCGTACTCCCGGCGGACCAGCGTCAGGCCCTCGCGGACGGCGTCCGGCCGGTCGGCCAGCAGCACCTGCAGGTGCGCCTCCACGCCGTCCTTGCGCAGGCCGGGGTCGACACCGAGCTCGTGCGTGGAGTCGTGCAGGATCTGCTCGATCGAGATGACGAGCTGTTCCTCGGCCTTGTTGGTGACCCGCCAGACGCCCTCCTCCTCTGCGATGACGCAGGGCGGGCTCATCCAGTTCAGCGGCTTGTAGGCACGTCCGTCGGCGTGGATGGAGACAGAGCCGTCGGCCTTCACCAGGAGCAGCCGGACGGCGCTGGGCAGGTGCGCCTTGAGCCGGCCGATGTAGTCGACACTGCACCGAGCGATAACGAGCCGCATGTCGCGACCGTACCGTGCCCGGTCGCCTCACCTGGACCGGGTACCCGCGTTCCGCAGGACGAGGTCGTCGAGCAGCCGGCGGCGGCCCGCGTAGCGGGTGGTGAGCCGCTGGGCGTCCTCGACGGGGAGCCGTCCGAGGCGGCGCGGGTCGGAGTTGTCGGCCATGTCGGCCCGCTTTACGACGACGGCGATGCGGTCGGCGGCGACCCGGGCCAGGTAGGCCTCCTGCGGCTCACCCTCGCGGTGGGAGAGCGCGTCCACCGCGGCGACGACCGCCGGCGGGTACCCGGAGGCGGCGAGGTCGTCGAGCGTGACCTCGCTGTCCTCGACCACGTCGTGCAGGATGGCGGCCATCTGCGCGAGGGACGGGTCCACCCCGGCGGCGGGGGCCGTGCGGCCGACGGTGCCCATCACCCGCAGCGGGTGGCCGATGTACTCGTCGCCCGCCTTGTCGAGCTGGCCGGTGTGGGCCCGGGCCGCCAGCGCCACCGCGTCCTCCAGCGACGGCCGCGGCGGAGGCTGCGGCTGGGGGGTGGGGGCGGCCGCCGGTTCAGGCACTCGCGAGGCCGTTTGAGGTGCGCACGATGTTCACGATGCCACGCATGATGTCGGTCAGCCCGTA
>NZ_JALKFY010000716.1:0-409 GCF_023242985.1 Frankia sp. Mgl5
TACCTACACTCACTACATAGACAGAAAACATATTCTACGCACCCATACCAGCGCCCACATGCCTGGCATTTTGCGCGAGTTATCAAAGCGCAACGATTGGGAGGATGTGGTTATTCTGCTGCCTGGCCTGGCATATAGGCGCGACGTGTCCGACAAAAATCACGCCAGCGAAGTTCACATGCTAGAAATGTGGCGGGTCGTTAAGAGTGCCTCGCGCCAAGTCGTTAGCAAAGATGATCTGCTGGCTGTTGTTCAGGGCGTCGCCGCTACAGCCGCCCCAGACTGGGGGCTTCGTATTATTGCCTCGCCCCACCCTTACACGAATGGCGGTATCGAAATAAATGCCATAAAGGGCGCTCGAGATATCGAGATTGGTGAATGCGGACTCATTAAAGAAACAATTTTAGCC
>NZ_JALKFY010000716.1:419-5363 GCF_023242985.1 Frankia sp. Mgl5
TTTAGCCAACGCAGGAATTGACCCCAAAATCCACTCTGGTTGGGCTATGGGCATTGGACTGGACCGACTGGTGATGACCCTAAAAGATATTCCTGACGTGCGTTACCTTCGTTCCGCTAACCCGCGCATTGCCGAACAAATGTCTAATCTAGAACCTTACCGCGAAGAATCTAGCCAGCCTGCAATTAAACGCGACCTATCTTACAGCGTGCCACGCAACTACGTCGAAGAAGATGTCAGCGACGATATTCGCCAAGCGTTAGGTGATGATGTCGACGCACTAGAAAGTGTAGAAATACTAAGCGAAACAGCATATGCGGACTTGCCAGAAAAAATCCGAGTACGCCTGGGATGTAAACCGTCGCAAAAGAATGTGCTGGTGCGCATTACGCTGCGCCACCTGGAGCGAAGCATTACGAACGATGTAGCGAATCACATGTACGAACAAATCTATGGCCAAATCAATAAAGGTACGGGAGGGTATTTGTAGTAAAATTCACCTACGAGAACGTAGAAAACCATTCTACAGACCCTGTAACACATTCAGTGATAGCGCAGGATTGTGCACATAGCATGATCGTTTCATGTGTGATGTTTATCGTCAGTGAAGCTAGCGTTTTAGGGCTCTCGCCGCTGGTCGTCGAGGGCATCTCGGTCGAGGGTGAGCTGGTCGGCCTGCGCGCCCGGCCGCCGGACGTGTGGGTGGCCTGCCCTGGCTGTGATGCCGAGTCGTCGCGGGTGCACGACTATCACGAACGGACGTCGACCGACCTGCTGATCGATGAACGGCGGGTGCTCGTGCGGGTCCGTCGTCTCGTGTGCCCTACACACGGCTGCTAGCGAACGTTCCGTGAGTAGGCGCTCGAGGCGCTGGAGCGGTACTTGCGCCGGACCGCACGGCTGGCACGCCAGGTCGGCGTGGAGCCAGCCGTGCCGGTGCCCCGGTCCTGTCCGCACTGGTCCTCGGCCTGTCGCGGCACACCGCGCTCCGCTGCCTGCTGCGCCGGCGGGCTGGGACGTCGACGGCGTCCGTGCCGATCTCCGGGCGTACGTGGCCGACCGGCTCGGTGACCCGGGTATGATGTGCGCGTGACGCCGATGGAGACGCATCGATTTATGGGCCCCCTGGCGGCCGTTGGGCAGCTCAGGGGTCGGGTGTGTTTCTCGAGCTGAGTTAGACCCGTCTCCTGATGTGAGCTTGCGGGGCCAGGGGGTGTGCACAGAACATCCGGTCCTGTTCATTGCCAAGTCTTGGGAGATGTTGTGACGATACCCCTGCCCAAAACCACACCGACGGGATCCCGTTTGCGAGATCAGGTTCGCGAGATTCTCGCTCGGACGCTCGCTCGGGTCGAGGCCGCCGCGGTGCTCACCGAGCTTGATCTCGTGCGGCGCGAAAGTCTCGGCAAGTCCGGGACGCTCATGATGGTCCGTCGCCAGATCGGCCAACTCGACGAGGCCGACCGCAAGTCCGTCGGTGAGGCAGTCACCTCCGTTCAGCAGGAACTTGCCGCAGCGTTCACCGCGCGTGAACAAGAGCTGCTCGACGCCGAACCCGTGCTGGCGGAGCCCTTTGACGTCACCCTGCCCGCGATTCCGGCAGGGCAGGGATGCCTGCATCCGTCGGTGCAGATGATGTACGATCTGAACGATGCCTTCGGAACTCTAAACTTCACCGTTTACTCCGGGCCCGAAATCAGCTCAGAGCAGTTCGAGTTCGATTACCTGAACTTCCCGCCGGACCACCCGGCGCGCGAAAGCATGGACACCTACTGGCTGTCGGGATCGGCCGGGAAGTCGGGTGTTGAGCGCCTGTGCCTGCGCCCGCATCTCACCGGTGCATCGGTCAGATACATGCTTTCTCATGGGGCGCCGATGCGGTTCGTCTACCCGGGCCGTGTGTACCGTAATGAGAGCACAGACGCGCGGCACGAACGCGCGTTCTTCCAGTACGAAGTTCTGGTCGTCGACCGCGACGTGCCGCTGACCGCCGGTAAGTTTCTTGTCGACACCATCCTGCGCACAGTGTTCGGACGGCCGGTCGAGACTCGGATGCGCACGGGTTTCTTCCCCTTCGTCGAACCGGGTTTCGAAATCGACATGAAGTGCACGGTCTGTAATGGTGCGGGATGCCGCACCTGCCACCAGGTCGGATGGCTGGAGGTGATGCCCGGCGGCGTGCCGCACCCGAACGTACTCCGTGCGGGCGGGCTCGATCCCGCCGAATGGACAGGGTTCTACGTCAACGTCGGCCTAGACCGCCTGGTGATGATGCGCTACGGCATCGACGACGTCCGGCTGATGCACAGCGCCGACATCCGCTACCTGAGCCAGTTCAAGTAGGAGCCCTCGTGAAGATTTCCCTGGACTGGATCGGTGACTATGTTGACCTGGTGGGCCAGGCGGCCAGCCGAGAGCTTGCCCACCAGTTGACCCTCAAGACCGTCGAGGTCGAGGACGTTGTTGACCTCGCCGCCGGCCTACGCGAGGTGGTGATCGGCCGCGTAATCGCCACTGAGCAGCTCGGTTCCGGTGCCTCTGTGGTGCGCTGCACGGTCGGCCGCGACCAGCAGGCGATCGTCGTCACGCGGGCGGTGAATCTGACGCCGGGTGTGGCCGTCGCCGTCGCACTGCCTGGCGCATGGGTGAACGGCCGCGAGATCAAGCCTGTCAAAGTCGACGGCGTGGTCAGCGAGGCCTACCTTTGCCGAGCCGCGGACCTTGGTCTGGAGAAGCTCTACCCGGCCACCGACTCGGGTGACGCATTGGTCCTAGACGAGCCCGACGTATCTGCAGGTAGTCCCCTGACGGACGTGGTCCTCTGGCGGGACGTCGTGCTCGAGATTGATAACAAGTCCTTGACTAATCGCCCCGATCTCTGGGGTCACCATGGTCTTGCGCGCGAGTTCTCCGCCATTCTTGGCCTGCCCCTCGCCCAGCCGGTGCCCGAGCCGAGGGCCCCGCGTCCGACGCCGCGATCGGGGCTGGTCGGAAGCGTTGATCCCACGGTGTGCCGCCGGATCACGCTCGTCGAGTTTGAACTCGACATCCAGGTGACCTCTCCCTTGTGGCTGCGCAGCCGACTCGCTCGTATCGGCGAAGGCAGCGTAAATCTGCCAGTGGACCTCGGAAACTACGTCATGTTCGCCACGGGCCAGCCAGTGCACGTCTACGACGCGGAACGTCTCGCCCTTCCGCTGTCGGTGGCAGCGCAAACCGAGCCGCTGGAATTGGAGGTGCTGGACGGACAACGCGTCGGGCTCCCTGCGGGGGCCGCGGTCGTCCGAGACGAGCGTGGACCTGTCGCACTGGCGGGCATCATGGGCGGGCGCTCTAGTGCGATCACGGGCGAATCTCGGCGCTTCATCCTGGAAGCCGCCACGTTCGCCCCCGGGGCCATCCGGCGCACAGCACAGCGGACCGGGCAGCGCACCGAGGCAGCCGCCCGCTTCGAGAAGGGGCTGGACACCCAGCGGGTGGACCAGGCGGTCGACCTGTACCTCGCCTTGCTGACGCGTTGCGTGCCCGGAGGTCGGGTCGTGGCCATGCAGGATCACGACCCTGATCCGACACCGCGCGCTGAAGTGGACGTGGACCTGGACTTCCTGACGACGAGGATTGGGATGCCGCTGGAGTCCGCCAGTGTGCAGGGCACTCTGGAGGCTCTCGGCTTCGTTGTCCGCATGAACGGAACGCGGCTGCACACAATAGCGCCGACGTGGCGTTCCACCGGGGACGTTTCGATCCCCGACGATGTGCTCGAAGAGGTCGCGCGCATCCACGGCTACGACGAGATCCCGGCTGCGAGCCTCGGTGGCACCTTCACCCACCTCTCGCCCAATGAGATCTCTCCGCTGGACCGACGCGTGCGCGAGCAACTGGCAGTCCGCTTCGGTATGCAGGAAGTGCTGACCTATCCGTGGTCTGCGGAACGGATGCTTAAGGCCGCGGGGTATAACCCAGCCGATGGCGTCGTATTGGACGGTGCTCCGGCTGCGGATATGGCGACGCTCCGCCCCTCACTCGTGCCGAACCTCCTTGAGGCAATCAGCGCGAACCTGCGCTTCACCCGGCAATTCTCGATCTTCGAGGTGGGGGCGGTGTACGACGGAACCAGCACGCGGCCGTGGGCCGACCGGTTCGAGCCGATACCGACGCTGGCCACGCGAGTCGCGGCGGTGCTCGTCGGCTCAGACGGGCGCGAACTGTTCCTCCAGGGCAAGGGCGTCCTCGAGACGCTTGCGCGGGCATGCCGGATCGTTGACCTACGCCTCGGGCGGCCAGAGGACAGCGCGGCCACTCCTACATGGGCGGACCGTCACGTGCAGCTGGCGCTCACTGCAGACGGACATCGGGTGGGCACGCTGGCGCTGCTCAGTACCCGATGCTGCCGCTTGGCTGGGATCGAAGGTGTGCACGTCACCTGCTTCGAACTAGACCTCGACGAGATAACGATGCATATGACGCGTGAGAACACCTACCGACCGATCTCGGAATGGCCAGAAAGCGAGTTCGACCTGTCAGTGGTTGTGCCCGAGGAGATTCTTTGGGCCCAGGCAAGCGAAAGCGCCCGGTCCGTCGGCGACCTGGTGCACCAGGTCGACTTTGTCGGGGAGTTCCGCGGGTCATGGGTGCCCCAGGGAAGCAAGTCGATGACACTGCGCGTGACATTGCGCCCCCAAAAAGCCACATTGACGAGCGAGGACATCGCCTCGGCCCGTAAGGAGGTGCTCACAGCGCTTGGGCGTGATCTCGGTGCGTATCTCCGGGCATGACCGGTCGGCAGCCCCTCTGCGTAGCCAGGGGGCTGCCGGATTATCGACCTTGAATCTGCAGGGTGACCTTCGGCTCGTGGGGTAGCCCCGGGGTATGAGGTATCCCGATGGCGGCGGGTTGACGGATGCCGGCCGGGCCCGCCGTGAACAGGTCCGTTTGCGGGCCGCG
>NZ_JALKFY010000717.1:0-5196 GCF_023242985.1 Frankia sp. Mgl5
GCTTGCGTCAGGTCGTCCCCGCACGCGCGGGGATCTTCCGCGCGGCCGCGTCGTGCATGTCCGGCGGTTCGAGTCGTGCCCCCCCCCCCCGGGGGGGTGGTCGATGGCGGCCGGGGTCGCCGGGGTGGCCAGCGCGACATCCGCGGCGGCCGGGCCGGGACGGTCGTCGAGGTGGGCGGCCAGCCGGCGGGCCTGGGCACGCAGCCCCTCCGTGGTGCGCGCCGACACCAGCAGCGGCACCGGCCGCGGCGGCGACGCCGGTGACGACGCCGGCCCGACCCGCGGCTCCCCGGTGGCGGGGGCCTCGCGGAGGATCACGTGCGCGTTCGTACCGCTGATGCCGAACGCGGAGACCGCGGCCCGCCGCGGCCCGCGCTCACCGGCCCGCTCCCGCCCCGCCGGGGCGGCGTCCGGGAGCGGGCGGGCCGGCCACGCGACCGCATCGGTCAGCAGCCGGACGCCGGACCCGTCCCAGTCGACCTGCGGGGTGGGCTCGTCGGCGTGCAGGGTGCGCGGCAGCACCCCGTGCCGCATGGCCAGCACCATCTTGATCACACCGGCCACGCCGGCCGCCGCCTGGGTGTGCCCGATGTTGGACTTCAGCGACCCCAGCCACAGCGGCCGACCGGCCGGCCGGTCGCGGCCGTACGCGGCGATGAGGGCCTGCGCCTCGATGGGGTCACCGAGCTTCGTCCCGGTGCCGTGCGCCTCCACCGCGTCCACCTCGGACGGCGACAGCCCGGCGACGGCGAGCGCCTGGCGGATCACCCGCTGCTGCGCCGGGCCGTTCGGCGCGCTCAGCCCGTTCGACGCGCCGTCCGAGTTGACCGCCGTGCCCTCGACGACGGCGAGCACCGGACGGCCCGCCCGGCGGGCGTCGGAGAGCCGTTCGAGGACCAGCAGGCCGACGCCCTCGGAGAGACCCGTGCCGTCGCCGCCCGCACCGAAGGCCCGGCAGCGGCCGTCCGGTGACAGCGCGCGCTGGCGGCTGAACTCGACGTACATCAGCGGGGAGGACATCACGACCGCGCCGCCGGCCAGCGCCAGCGAGCACTCCCCCCGCCGCAGCGCCTGGACGGCCTGGTGCAGGGCCACCAGCGACGACGAGCAGGCCGTGTCGACGGTCACCGCCGGACCCTGCAACCCCAGGGTGTAGGAGATGCGCCCGGACATGACGCTCGCCGCGTTGCCGATGCCGATGTAGCCCTCCGTCTCCGTCCCGGCGGCCAGCGCGCGCGGGCCGTAGTCCTGGACGTTCGTGCCGACGAACACCCCGCCCGGGGTGCCGCGCAGCGTCGACGGGTCGATGCCCGCGCGTTCCACCGCCTCCCACGACAGCTCCAGCAGCAGCCGCTGCTGGGGGTCCATCGCCAGGGCCTCGCGGGGGTTGATGCCGAAGAACTCGGCGTCGAAGTCGGCGACCCCGGCCAGAAAGCCGCCGTGGCGCACATAGGAGGTGCCGGACCGCTCCGGGTCGGGATCGTGCAGGGCGTCGAGATCCCAGCCCCGGTCGGCCGGGAACTCGCCGATCGCGTCCCGGCCCTCGGCCAGCAGCCGCCACAGGTCCTCCGGGGAGTCGACGCCACCGGGCAGCCGGCAGGCCATGGCCACGATCGCCACCGGCTCGGCGTCCAGCAGGTCGTGCTCACCGCCGTGCCCGCTCCGGTCGCGGGACGCCACAGCGCCAGGGACGCCGGCGGCGGGCGCGTCGTCCGCGTCGCCGCCGGTGATCTCCACCCGCAGGAACTCCGCCAGCGCCAACGGGGTCGGGTAGTCGAACACCAGCGTGGACGGCAGCCGCAGGCCGAGCGCCGCGCCGAGCCCGTTACGCAGGTCGACGGAGGTCAGCGAGTCGAAGCCGAGGTCGCGGAAGGCCCGGTGCGCCTCCACGGCGGTGGCGTCGGAGTGCCCCAGCACGGCCGCTGCCCGGGTGCGGACCGTCTCGACCAGGGCCCGGTCCCGCTCGGCCGGAGGCAGCACGGCGAGTCTCCGGGCCAGCGGCGAGCCGGTTCCGGACGCGGCCGGGGAGGCGGCGCCGTCCGCGACGCCGGACGTCCGGGCCTCACCAGCAGCCTCGGCGTCCTCGGCGAGCGTGTCGAACAGCGGGCGGCGGCCCGCCGAGGTGAAGACCGGGATGAACCGCGTCCAGTCGATCTCCGCCACGACGGTGTGGGTCTCGTCGTGGTCCAGCACCTGCCGCAGGGCCTCGAGGGCGCGGTCCGGCTCGAGGTACCCGAGCCCCCGTGCCCGCTGCCGCCGCACGCCGGGGTCCTCGGCTGCCGCGGCGCCGGCGACGGCGCCGCCGCTCTCCGCCAGCGGGCGCCACAGCCCCCAGGCGATCGAGGTGGCCGGCAGGCCGCGGGCACGCCGCCGCTCGGCCAGGGCGTCCAGGTGGGCGTTGGCCGCGGCGTAGGCGGCGTGGTCGGCGCCGCCCCACACGCCGACGACCGACGAGAAGAGGACGAACGCGTCGAGGCCGTCGGTGGGGAACAGCTCGTCGAGCCAGTCGGCCGCGGTGGCCTTGGCGGCGATCGCGCCGGCCAGGTCGGTGACCGAGGTGTCGGCCAGCGGGCGCAGCCCGAGCAGCGCGGCGGTGTGCACGACGGCGCGGATCCCCTCGCCGTCGGCGGCCTGCCCGCGGACGACCGCGGCCAACGCCTCCCGGTCCGCGAGGTCACAGGTGGCCACGGTCAGCCGGACGTCCCTGGTGAACGCGCCGTGGCGCAGCGCCGCGATGTCGGGATCGTCCGCGCGGTGCGATCCGGCGAGCACGACGTGCCCGGCTCCCCGCTCGGCCAGCCATCCGGCCAGGTGGGGGCCGAGCGGTCCGGTGCTGGTGATCAGCACGGTTCCGCGGGGCCGCCAGCGCCGGGCGGGTTCGGCCCCGCCGAGCGGCGCGCGCAGCAGCCGACGGGCGAAGGCCGCGCCCGCCCGGATCGCGACCTGGTCCTCGTCGGCAGCGCCGCGCAGAACCGCTGCCAGCCGGCGCCGGGCGGACCCGTCCAGCGTGTCGGGCAGGTCGACGAGGCCGCCCCAGCGGGACGGGTGCTCCAGCGCGGCCACCCGCCCCAGCCCCCAGGTCTGCGCCTGCGCCGGGTCGGTCACCGGGTCACCGCCGCCGACGGACACGGCACCGCGGGTGAGGCACCACAGCGGCGCGCCGATCCCCGCGTCGCCCAGGGCCTGGACAAGCACCAGCGTGGCCGCGGCGCC
The DNA here is from genome assembly GCF_023242985.1 of Frankia sp. Mgl5. Taxonomy (NCBI): domain Bacteria; kingdom Bacillati; phylum Actinomycetota; class Actinomycetes; order Frankiales; family Frankiaceae; genus Frankia; species Frankia sp. Mgl5. Next base: position 3,214 of record NZ_JALKFY010000717.1, read on the forward strand.
CACTGCACCATCGGCGCCATCAGCGCGCGCGGCACCATCAGCACGGTCGGCGCCGGCCGCACCACCAGCACCGCCGGCACGCGCGGGCCCGTCGGGGTGTGCGCCGGTCAGCGCAAGCAGCGACAGCACGCCGCGCGGGTCGGTCTGCCCGGGCCCGGTCACGGCTCGCAGGCGCCGGGCGAGGCCGTCGCGGGTGAGGTCGGCCGGGCCGACCGGGACGGCGACGATCTCAGCGCCGTCCTCGGTCAGGGCGCGCACGGCGTCGGCGGCGGGCGGCGGTGCGTCCCCGGGTACCGGGAACGGCGTGACCACCAGCCAGCTGCCGGTCGCGGCCGCCGGGGCCGCCTCCGGCGGTTCCGGGCCGAGTGGATGCCAACCAACGCGGTAACGCAGCCCGTCGAGATCCGTCCCACCGGCCGCTCCGCCGCCCGGTGCGCCGCCGCCAGCCGGGCGGTCATCGCCGCGCAGCCAGTAACGCTGGTGCTGGAAGGGATAGGTCGGCAGGTCCACCTGCCGGCCGCCGGCCACCAGCGGGTCCCAGTCCACCGGCACACCGCGCACCCACAGCCTGGCCGCCCCGGCCGCCAGCCGGCCGAGCCCACCGTCGCCGCGCCGCAGCGACCCCACGACCACAGCGTCCGGGACGCCGGCCGCCTCGGCCGTCTCGATGATCGCCGCGGTCAGCACCGGATGCGGGCTGATCTCCACGAACACCCGGTGCCCCTCGCCCACCAGCGCGTCGGCGACCTCGTGCAGGCGGACGGTCGACCGCAGGTTCCGGAACCAGTACTCCCCGTCGAGCTGCCCGGGAACAACCGGGGAGCCGGTGACCGTGGACCGCATCTCGGCAGTCCCCGCACGCGGAGCGATGCCCGCGAGCTCCGTGGTGAGTCGCTCGCGGACCCGGTCCACCTGCGCCGTATGCGACGCGTAGTCCACCGGCAACCGACGAACCCGAACACCCTCCGCCTCCCAGACGGAAAGCAGATCGTCCAACGCCGCAGGCTCACCGGCGACCACCGTCGCCGACGGCCCGTTCACCGCCGCCACCTCCACCCGACCAGCCCCCACCCGCAGCCGCGCCTCCACCCCACCCACCGGTAGCGCCACAGACGCCATGCCCCCGCACCCAGCCAGCTCCCCCGCAATCACCCGACTACGGGCCGCCACCACCCGCGCCCCGTCCTCCAACGACAACAGCCCCGCCACACACGCCGCGACGATCTCTCCCTGCGAATGCCCCACCACCACATCGGGGCGCACCCCCCACGACTCCCACACCGCCGCCAATCCCAGTGCCACCGCCCACGACACCGGCTGCAGCACATCGACCCGCTCCAGCAAACCCGCGCCCTCGACACCCTCGATCCCCTCGGCATCCGCGATCCCGGCGGCACCCGGGGCGTCCGAGGCCCCCCGCAGGACGTCGACCAGCGACCAGTCCACGAACGGCGCCAACGCCGCCGCGCACTCGGCGATCCGGCCTGCGAACACCGCCGAGGCATCCAGCAGCTCGACGCCCATCCCCACCCACTGCGCACCCTGACCCGGGAACACCCACACCACCCGATCACCGCCGGCACCGGCCCGCCCCCGCACCACCGTCTCCACGGGCTCGTCCGCCGCCAGCGCACGCAGCCCGGCCAGCCGGTCCCCACCGGCCTGGGCGTCGCCGGCGCCCCGCTCCCCGAGCACCACGGCCCGGTACTCCAACGCCGCGCGGCCCCGTGCCAACGACCAACCGACATCCCGCGCTGACGGCCGGTCCGCGGCACGGGAAGACGGTCGTGGCGTGGGCGAACCGGGCGTCGGCTCGGCGTCCAGGCGCGACGCCAGCCGGGCGGCCTGCGCCAGCAGGCCCTGCTCCGACCGTGCCGAGAGGATCCACGGCACCGCACCGACCGGCCCGGCCGCGGCCCCGGGCTCCGATTCGGACTCGGGGACGGCTGGCGGGGCCTCCTCGATGACGACGTGCGCGTTCGT
>NZ_JALKFY010000718.1:0-5153 GCF_023242985.1 Frankia sp. Mgl5
GACTCATTGATCTCCTCCGTTCACGGATCAATTATCCCTCATAGGGATCACTGTCCGAAGAACGGGCCCCACCTCAATAGGAGTCCGGGGCCTCGACTGCTGATTTCGCTTGACATGGTGCAGAGAAGGCTGCAACCCCTCCGTCGAGGTTGTGTGAGCTCAGGGAAGCTTCTAGGTCTGCGTGCTCTTGGCGGCGTCGCCGAGTGCCTCGCCCTTGGCGAAGCCGTAGTAGGCGGAGAACTGGAGCACGATCTCGTCCATCTCCTGCGCCGTGATGTCGCCGGAGCGCAGTGCGGCGCCGACGTGTGTCTTCAGGGGCGTCGGTGAGTCGCAGATCGCGACGCTCGCGACGGTGATGATGCGTCGCTCCCGGCGGGTGAGTCCCGGGCGTTGCCAGACGTGCCCGAAGACGAAGTTGAGGATTCCGGCGTGGCGGTACGGCGTCTCCGGCCCCGGGGCGGGCGTGAGGTTCACGTCGATGAACTCCTTCACGCCGCGCTCGAGCCGCTGCTCCCAGTCGTTCGGTCCGAGCGTGTCGTTGCTCAGGGGCGGGCGCCGGGTGGTCACCTCCTCGCCGCGTTCCTGCTGGATGCGCGCCCACTGCCGGAGGATCACGCCTTCGAGGTGGGAGGCCTTGGGCCAGCCGAGGTAGACGGCGAAGTGCAGGACGAACTCGAGCATCTCCTCAAGATCGATGTCGCCGCTGTTGAGTGCGGCGTAGACCTGGGCGTCGATGGGATGAGGTGAGTCCGCCGCGGCGACGCAGGTCAGCGTCACCCATCGCCGGTCACGCCGGCTCAGGCCGGGCCGGGACCACACCTGGCCGAACACGAAGTCCCGGGCCGCGGCCTCGACCGGTGTCGCCGCCTCCGGCGGCTCGACGGTCATGACCTCGCGGTAGGTCTGAGCAGTTTCTGCTGTGCCCACGGACGCTCCCTCGTGTTCGTTCATGCGGTCGACTGCAATCTAAGGCGGTTGACTCTCATGGTCCAGCGTGCTTCGATGACTGAGGTGCTGATGATCTCCACGTCAGCGAAGGAGCAGGTAGTCCGGCCGCCGGGCAGCTCTTCTCCGACTCCTCTCACAGACGAACTGGACGACTACTCATGAGCATCGATCTCGACGGTGCCGTCGCGGTCATCACCGGCGCGGGCAGTGGCATCGGTCGCGCCGCCGCGCATGCCTTCGTTCGGCGCGGGGCGCGCGTCGTCGTCACCGATGTCGACGGTGAGCGCGCGGCCGCCGTCGCCGGCGAGCTCGGGGAACGGGCTGTCGGCGGCCGGTGCGACGTGACCAGCGTCGGTGATCTCGAAGCGGTCCGTGACCTGGCGCTCGACCACTTCGGCCGGGTCGACTTGGTGATGAACAACGTTGGGATCCTCGCCGTCGGTCCGGTCGAGGAGATCCCGCTCGAGGCGTGGCAGCGTGTCATCGACGTCAATCTGCTCGGCGTGGTCCGCAGCAATCTGGTGTTCCTGCCTCTGCTGCTCGGACAGGGGTCCGGTCACGTGGTCAACACCGCCTCGACAGCGGGGCTGCTGCCCTACGGCTTCGACCGGCTGCCGTACACGGCGACCAAGCACGCGGTCGTCGGACTCTCCGAGTCGCTCGCGCTGTACCTGCGGCCGCGCGGGATCGGCGTGTCCTGTCTGTGTCCTGCCGGCGTCGCGACCAACATCGTCGAGCAGGTCACCCTCTACGGGGAGCAGTCCCAGCCGCGAGGTCCGAGCTTCCCCGTCCTCGACCCCGAGACGGTCGGTGAGCTCGTCGCCCAGGGCGTCGTCGACGGCCGTTTCCTCATCCTCACGGCGCCGGAAGCCGCCGACGAAGTCCGCGAGCACGGCGCCGACGTCGACGCCTACCTCGCCCGCCTCGGCAAGGAGATCTGAGGGGTGGACCGATGATGCGAGTCGGATTCATCGGGCTGGGCAGTCAGGGCGGGCCGATGGCACGTCGCATTGTGGACGCCGGGTACCCGCTGACGCTCTGGGCCCGCCGTCCTGAGTCTGTGGCCTCTTTCGCCGACACTGCCGCCGTCGTAGCGCCGACCCCGGCCGAACTCGGCGCGGCGTGCGACATGGTGGGGGTCTGCGTCGTCGCAGATGCCGATGTCGAGGACGTGCTGCTACGCCCCGACGGTGTCCTGGCGGGAATGTCGCCCGGCGGGGTCATCGCGATCCACTCCACGATCCATCCTGATTCCTGTCGGAGGTTCGCCGACGAGGCGGCGAAGAAAGGCGTCGCGATCGTCGATGCCCCGGTCAGCGGTGGGGGTGGTGCGGCGGCCGACCGCAGGCTGCTTGTCATGGCCGGCGGTGACGACGAGGCCGTCGCGCGGTGCCGGCCCGTCCTCGAGACCTTCGCCAACCCGCTGATCCATCTCGGCCCGCTCGGCAGCGGTCAGCAGGCGAAGTTGCTGAACAACTTCGTCTTCACCGCGCAGGTCGCGTTGGCGATGGACACCTACTCGTTCGCCGACGGGCTCGGCATGACCCGGAGCGCCGTGGCGCAGGTGCTGGCACACGGCACCGGCGGCAGCCGGGCCGCCGCGATCCTGGCCGCCTCCGGTTTCGACACCACCGGGCTGCGCCAGGCCGCGTCGCTGCTACGCAAGGACGTCGGCATCATGCTCGACGTCGGCCGGACCGGCGGCGTACTCGAGCCGGCCACGCTCGCGGAACTCGCCCAGCAGGCCCTGGTAACGCTGGAAAGCACATCCACGAACCCGGACCCGGGCTCCGAGAAGTGACGGACAACGAACGGCAGGAATACCTGGCTCGGGGGTGTTACATTCCAAGGACGTCCACGACCTGGCCGTACAGGCCAACCACTAGGTAGAGTCGGACCCGCCGGCCGGGTCCCGGTAGAACAATGTGAATCGCGGATACCGGCGGACCACGAGCACGATCACTTTGGGCGGGAATCGGAGCCCGTGAACTCCGGGGACCGGGCCCGGCATGTTGACGCATGAATCGATTACACCTGGTGGTCGCCGAGGCGGCGGATATTGCTGATGTAACAGACCCGCTTGATCATATTCTGTGGAATCTATTTCCCCTGTGGAGACGGCTGTTCCTGGAACAAGACAGTCGACCTCAACGCGAAACGAGAGATCAGGAAAGGTCAACGATGCCTCGTAGGGCTCGATTAATGGCCACCGCAGCGGCCTGCTGTGCGGCGCTCGTTCTGGGTGCCTGTGGCGGTGGCGGTGGCGGTGGCGGTGGCGATTCCGGCCCGGCCGTCGGCGCCTCCGGCGATCCGGTCGCGGGTGGTCACGGAAGGGTCCTCACCCTCAGCGACCCGCGCACCCTGGATCCCGCGGCCCTAGGCAACGCCTACGCGACCACCGGCGTCATCGGGAACGCCTTGTACGGGACTCTCATGACCACCGACGAGGCGGGCGAGATCCAGTACACGATGGCCGAGTCGTTCGCCACGACCGACCACGGCACGACCTTCACCCTGAAGCTGCGTCCCGGGCTGCTCTTCTCCGACGGCACCCCCCTCGACGCCGAGGCCGTGAAGTTCAACTGGGACCGCATCAAGGACCCGGCCACCCGCGCGACCAACCTCTCCGAGGCGTCGATGATCGCCTCGACCGAGGTTGTCGACGACGTCACACTGACGGTCACGATGACGGCCCCCGCGCCGAAGTACGCCCAGTCCGTCATCACCTCGACGTTGAACTGGATCGCCTCTCCCACCGCGCTGCGGAAGGGCCAGCAGGCGTTCGACAAGAACCCGATCGGCGCCGGGCCGTTCACACTCGAGAGCTGGACCCGCCAGGCCAGCATCGAACTCGTCAAGAACCCCCGCTACTGGGACGCGCCCAAGCCCTACCTCGACCGCCTCACCCTTCGCACGACCTCCGACGCCAGCCAGCGCTACAACACGGTGCTCACCGGCGGCGCCGACGTGGCCGTCGAGTCGAACCCGGTCAACATCGACAAGGCCACCCAGGCTGGTCTGCCCAACACCGTCATGAAGCTCAGCGGCGGCACGTTCATCGCACTGAACACTCGCAGGGCGCCGTTCAACGACGTCCGTGCCCGGCAGGCCGTGGCCGCCGCCCTCGACATGGACGCGCTGAACCTGGCCGTCTACAACGGCAAGGCCGAGCCCGTCGACACCCTGTTCGTCAAGGCCTCACCGTTCCACTCGGACACGCCGCTGCGCAGCACGGACAAGGCGAAGGCCCAACGGCTCTTCGACGAGCTCGCGGCTGAGGGCAAGCCGGTGTCCTTCACCTTCTCCAGCGCACCCACCACCGAGAACAGGACGACGGCGGAGAACATCCAGGCCCAGCTGAGCACCTTCACCAACGTCAAGGCCCAGGTTAAGATCATCGAAGTCACCGAGCTCGCCGCGCTGCGCACGACGCACGACTTCGACGCGGCCACCTCGTCGGCCTTCTTCCAGGACCCCGAACCGCGGCTATCGACCGCCTTCGGCAGTGGCTCGGCCGCGAATCTGTCCGGCATCGACGATCCCGACCTCGAGGACGCCCTCCTGACCGGCCGGACCGCGACATCGGAAGAGGAACGCAGAACCGCCTACGACACCGTGCAACAACGCCTCACCGATCTCGCTCCGATCGTCTTCCTCGCCCGAGCGGAACCCAGCGCCATCTCGGGCAAGAACGTCGGTGGCCTCGTCCAGTACGGACTCGGTTCACTGCTCCCAGAACAGCTCTGGATCCAGAAGTAGCCGTCCGACCGGAGAACGGATGAGGGGGAGTGTCCGACGCTCATCGGACACTCCCTCAGCATGAGGCAGGCAAGATTGCGTTGGAGCAGACACGGCTCGACGAGAGTCCCATACCGTAAGCCGTGATCCGCACAGATGCCATCCACGGGTGTCGTCCGGCGTACGGAGTCGTCCGACACGCGAACTGGTCTCACACAAGGCATACGAACGCTGATTCGGCATGGGCTCGCCGGCGGTGCGAACGAAGTAATCCTGCGAGAGGGGTTACGGCCGATGTCCATCCAGGAGCGACTGGCGACCGGTCGGGGCAAGTTCACGCCCAACTATCCGGATCTTGGTACCGGTCCGGTGGACTACGAGGACTCGATTTCCGAGGAGTTCTTCCAGGCCGAGCGCGAGGCGATCTTCAAGCGGACCTGGCTGAAGGTCGGCCGGATGGAGCAGCT
>NZ_JALKFY010000719.1:0-5139 GCF_023242985.1 Frankia sp. Mgl5
AACGAGACCGGAGAACAGGCGGGCCTACCCTCCAGCGTCTTCGCCAAAGGAACGCCGAACCTGGAGAGCCGATACGCTCTCGGAATGAACGGAGCGATCGCCGGTGAGGCGACGTTCTACAACCTGGTGCGACCCGGCCTACCCATTCGCGCTCCCGAAGCGCTCTTCTCGCGCTACGACCCCGAGACCCTGAACTCGATCATCATCATGCGGGATATCGGCGGCCAGGTTTCCTTCTGTACTCACGACATGACCCTGAGCAAAGAGCAGGCCGAGAGTCAGCTCAGGCTGCTTGCAACGCTGCACGCGCGATATTGGGACTCTCCCGAGCTCGAAACCGACCTCGCCGTCTGGAACAACTGGGAGAAGTTCTTCGAGATCACGGTCGAGGAAGCCGGATTCGGGCCGGCGTGCGCCCTGGGCTTTCAGATGGCTGAGGACGTCATTCCTCCGAGACTGTTCGCGCGGGCAGACGAGATCTGGCCGGCCACGTTGAAGTCCACGAGCGCGCAGGTGCAGCTACCCAGGACGCTGATTCACTCCGATGTGCATCTGAAGAACTGGTTCATCGAGGCGGACGGAGAACTGGGACTCAACGACTGGCAGTGTTCGAGCAAGGGCACCTGGGGTAGGGACATCGCCTACGCACTTTCCACCTCCCTGGCCCCGGAGGACAGGCGAGAGTGGGAGCGAGATCTTCTCGAGTACTACCTGGAACAGCTGAAGGCCTCTGGTGTGGCGACTCCGACCTTCGACCAGGCGTGGCTCATCTATCGCCAACAGATGTTCCCAGCTCTGGCGTGGTGGACTGGAACCCTCGGCCAGCCAGCCGACGGGCCGGACATGCAGCCGCCGGCCAGCTCCCGTGAGTTCATCAGGCGCATGACGTGCGCGATCGACGACCTGGACGCCCTCGACGCTTTCTGATCGGACGAGCGCACAACGGGGGTCTCAGGGATGTGGGCACGACACCTGGAGATCATGGAGGTACCGCCCTCATCCTGATCGATCCGAGGTGTCGTGCCCGCTGTCCGGCGCTGTTGCGTCCGGCCTGAGGACCGTAAGAAGACCACCCGGAGGGACAGTCGAGGTCGGGGCCCGGCGGCCCAGGCCGGGCCCCCGACCCCCTCAGCCGGTGTAGGGCCGTTCGGCGCGCAACTCGCGGCGGGCGATGGTGCGGCGGTGGACGGCGTCCGGCCCGTCGACGATGCGCAGAGCCCGGGCCCAGGCGAGCGGGGTGTCGTCGCCGACCCCCGCGGCGCCGTGCACCTCGGTGGCCCGGTCGATCACCGCCGTCGCCACAGCCGGAGCGGCGACTTTGATTCCCGCGATCTCGCTCGCCGCCCCACGGGCTCCGTGGCGGTCGATCAGCCACGCCGTCTTGAGGACATAAAGCCGGACCTGGTCGATCTCGATCCGGGACCGGGCGATCAGCTCCTGCACGACGCCCTGCTCGGCGAGCGCACCCCCGAACGCCGTCCGGAGGCGGCCTTCCCGCAGCGGCTCCAGCCAGCGTCTTCTGCGCCTCGGTGCCGAACAGTTCCAGCGTCTCCATGTTGCCGGTGTCGGGAGCCTGGCAGTTGATCGCCTCCGGCGCGATCACGGGCGACCACCCCGGGATCTCCGCCACCGACGCGTAGTCGAGGTTCGACAGGCCCGACCACGCCGGCAGGAACAGGTGCCACAGTCCCCGTTGCGCGCCGACGTCTTCAGCTCCTCCATCAGCGGCGGGTGGGCATGCTCGCCGTGCTCACGCAGCCAGGCCCGCCAGCCGGGCTCGGCCGGGAACACCTCCTCCCGCATGAAGTCCCACATGCGCGCACATGTGTCCCGTGCCCGCGGCGAGAGCTCGAAGTCCATGGAATCCCTACTTCGTCCAGCGGCGCAGGCCCTCAGCCGCGATCCGCTCGACCTCGGCGGACAGATCGCCGAAATGCTGACAGGCCATCGCGCCGAGGGCCGTCCGAGCCGCGATGCCCTGCGCGATCGCGGCGAACTTGAAGTGCGCGAACGCCACATAGGCAGCCAGATCCGACAGGTCCGCTCCGCTGCTGCGGGCGTAACGCTCGGCCAGGTGAGCCCGGCCGGGGAAGCCCGGCCGCGCGGTGAGCCCCGGCGTCAGCATCGGCATCGGCTCCCCGGCCTCGGTCCAGTAGAAGAGGAGCATCCCCAGGTCGGCCAGGGGATCGCCGAGGGTCGAGAGCTCCCAGTCGAGGACCCCCGCGCACCCGTCCCGGGTCGTTCAAGTCCATGATCACATTGTCGAGTTGGTAGTCACCGTGCACCACGGACGGGCGGGGCGGCTCGGTGAACCGGTGGGCCGCCAGCCGCCGCGCCAGCTCGTCCACGACCGGAACGTCGTGGGTCCTGGTCGCCTCCCACTGCCGCGTCCACGTCCGCACCTGCCGGGCCATGAACCCCGACGGGCGCCCGAAGTCACCCAGTCCGACCGCGTCCGGGTCGACGGCGTGCAGCGTGACCAGCACGTCGACCAGCGCGTCCGCGATCGCGAACCCGACGTCCGTCTGGTGGGCGGCGTACTCGGGCGGAAGGACGTCCCGGATGACGTGCCCGTCGGCCTTCTCCATCACGTAGAACGGCACCCCCAGCGGGCCGGTCCCGTCGGAGGCGAGCAGGATCCGCGCCACGGGAACGTCCGTGCCCGCCAGGGCCGCCTGTACCCGGGCCTCACGCCCCATGTCATGGGCCCCGCGCAGAATCCCGCCCGACGGGGGCCGGCGCAGCACCGCCGTCCCCGCCGCGCACGCCACCTCGAAGGTCAGGTTCGACTTCCCGCCGGCAATCAGGCGCGTCTCAACCTCGCGCCACGCCTCGTCACCGACCACGTCCGCCAGCAGCGGACCCACCAGGTCCGGACGGGAGAGCCCGTCGAACTCGCCCATGCCCCTCACTTCCTGCCCGGCGCACCCGATGGTGAGCGGGAACGTAGGCTCGGATGCGCCATCGAGATCGTTGCGACCTGGCACAGCCGTGGGTCAGCGGGGCTCAGGCCGCGGCGAGGACGTAGACGACCTCGACGACGCACGCCGGCTTGTCAACGCCCTCGATCTCGACCACGAAGGAGATCCGGACCCGGGAGCCGGCGGCCGTCCGGTCGATCGCGCTCAGGGTCGCCGTCGCCCGAATCTTCGACCCCGCCGGCACCGGATGCGGGAAGCGCAGCTTCTCCGCGCCGTAGTTGACGCCCAGAGCCAGGCCCTCGATGCGATAGATCGACTCGGCCAGTGTCGGTACCAGCGACAGCGTGAGGTAGCCGTGCGCGATCGTCCCGCCGAACGGGCCCTTCGCCGCGCGTTCCGGGTCGACGTGTATCCACTGGCGGTCGCCGGTGGCCTCGGCGAACTGGTTGATCCGCTCCTGACTGACCGTCAGCCATTCGCTGGTACCGAGTTCGGTACCGACGACGGCGGTGAAGGCATCGAGGCTCTCGAAGACGCGCACAGGCCTCAGTGTCGCCGCGGCACGGGGTTAGCCGATGTCTCCAATCGCGACAGCCGCCCACCCCCCGTCCGGACACGCCCGAGCACAGTTCGGACCGAGCGCGGGAGCCAAGGCAACGGTGTCAGCTGCTGCTCAGATGGCGGGCCTCCGACCGGGAGAGCAGCGCTACGACGATGAGCGCCAGGCCGCCGAAGATCGGCTGGCTCCAGAACGGCACGCCAGCCAGGTTGAGGCCCGGTGAATCCGACCGCGAGGACGAGGACGGCGAGCAGCGTCCTACCCACGTTGAAACAGCCCGGGCGGACGCTCGTGAGCCGAGGAAATGGCGACGAAAGCCGCAGAAGGAGGGCGACAAGGAAGACCTCGTGGTCCATCGCCAGTCCGAAGACGACTCCGACGATGAAGATCGGCATAGTGCTGGCCACTGGCCTGGTTTGTTCGACGCCAGTGACGTCCTTCAGCCCAGCCCCACTGGAATACGGCGACCATCGCGCCGAGCGCGGCCAGGACCGACGCCACGAAACCGAGTGCGGCCTTGAGCGGCACCAGCACAGACCGGAACATCAGCATCAGCAGCAGAACGCGAGCCCGACGACGACCGCCAGATAGGGGATGAGAGCGGCGCGCAGCCGCTGCGAGATGTCGATGTTCAATGCCGTCCGCCCGGTGACGAGCAGCTCCGCACCGGTGGCGGACTCCAGCCGGTCGCTGGAACGCCGGATCGCCGCCACCAAGTCGTGGGTGGCCGTGTCGTTCGGGCCCGCCTTCGGCACCAGCTTGATCATCGCGGTGTTCCCGCCAGCGTTGAAGGACGGGGTGCTCACCGACGCGACGTCGGGCAGCGCCCAGATGGCTCTGACGCTGTCGGCCGCCGCGCCCCGCGGGTCCGGGGCCCGCGAGCCGTCGACCGTGACCAGCAGCGGGCCGTTGAACCCCGCGCCGAACCCGGCGGTCAGCAGGTCGTAGGCCCGGCGCTGGGTGGTGCCCGTCGGCAGGTGCCCGTCGTCGGGCAGTGCCATCTGGATACTGGCCAGCGGGATCGCGATCACCGCGAGCACGACGGCGCCTGTCAGCAGAACCGCCGTCGGGTGCCGAAGCACGAACCGGGCCCAACGCGCACCGGCCCGCTCCTCGGCCGCTTCCCGGACAGACACAGGATTCCTGCGGGCCTTGCGCCCGAACACCCGCCGCCCGGCGAAGCCGAGCAGGGCTGGAAGGAAAGTCAGCGCAATCAAGACGGCCACCACCACAGTGGCGGCCGCGGCCGTCGGAGCCACGCCTCGGCAGCGCTCCCGTCGGCGACGACGGCGGCCCGCCACATGGGACCAGTGAAGTCGAATCTGCCCCCGTCCACGGGCGGCGGGCGTGGTGGTGGCCGCGCCCGTCTGGGCCGTCGTGGTCCGCCGTCGCAGCCGAGCGGCCTGCCGGACCGCCCCGGAACCGGTCGACCTGGGCGTGCCAACCCCCTGCGGGCGGAGCGGACCCAATTGCTTCGGGTCCCTCCGGATCTGGCCCGGAGCGATTGGCGGCGCTCGGCGGCAACCAGCTGTCACGCAGAGCAACCGGAAAAGACGGCAGGCCGGAAACCATCTTTCCGCACGAACCGAATAATCATGCAGCCAGCTGTGCTTTTAGGTAGAGGTCACTCGCCTCGGCGGGTAGGTGTAACTTATTTGC
>NZ_JALKFY010000720.1:0-5092 GCF_023242985.1 Frankia sp. Mgl5
ACGTATGGGCGGGGGCGGTCGGCGGGGCGGCCGTTGTGGTTGGGGTCGGTGAAGTCGAATATTGGTCATACGCAGGGTGCGGCGGGGGTGGCGGGGGTTATCAAGTCGGTGTTGGCGTTGCGGGCGGGGTGGTTGCCGGCGACGTTGCATGTGGGGGTGCCGACGCGGAAGGTGGATTGGTCGGCGGGTGGGGTTGAGGTGTTGCGGGAGGGGCGGGCGTGGCCTGAGGTGGGGCGGCCGCGTCGGGTGGGGGTGTCGTCGTTCGGGGTGAGTGGTACGAACGCCCACGTCATCCTCGAGGAGTTCCCGGACTCACCGGGGACGGCGGCGGTACCCGAACGCCGGGTTCCCGAGGTTCCCGAGGTGGTCGTCTGGCCGCTGTCGGCCAAGAGCCCCCAGGCGCTGCGCGAGCAGGCCCACCAACTGACCTCGACCGCCCACGGCATCGTGGAGGTGGCACACACGCTGGCGACCGGCCGGGCACTTTTCGGTCACCGTGCCGTCGTACTGGCCGCGGACCGGGAGGAGGCTGTCTCGGGAGCCGCCGCGCTGGCCGCCGCCGAGCCTGCGCCGAACGTGCTCAGCGGGTTTGCTGACGTCGACGGCCGGCTGGCCTTCGTCTTCCCCGGCCAGGGTGCGCAGTGGGCCGGTATGGGCGCGGTACTGCTGGAGAACTCACCGGAGTTCAGCGCGCGGATGGGCGAGTGCGCCGCCGCCCTCGCACCGTACGTCGACTGGTCTCTGCTGGATGTGGTCCGGGGCGCTGAGGGCGCGCCGGAGCTGGACCGGGCGGACGTGGTGCAGCCGGTGTCCTTCGCGGTGATGCTGTCTCTTGCCGAGATGTGGCGGGAGCACGGCGTTGAGCCGGACGGCGTTCTCGGTCATTCCCAGGGCGAGATCGCCGCTGCCTGCGTCGCCGGTGCGCTGTCGTTGCCCGAGGCCGCCGCCGTCGTGGCCCTGCGCAGCCAGGCGATCGTCGCCGAGCTGGCCGGCCGCGGCGGCATGGCCTCGCTCGCGCTGCCCCGTGCCCAGGTCGGCAAGCTGCTGCGACGGTGGCCTGGCCGGTTGGAGATCGCGGTCGAGAACGGGCCCTCCGCCATCGTCGTGGGCGGCGATCTGGACGCCCTCGACGAGCTGCACGCCGAGTGCGAGGCGATGGAGATACGGATCAGAAGGATCCCGGTGGACTACGCCTCGCACACCGCCGGGGTCGAGCGGATCGCGGACCGGCTGCGCGCTTCCCTGGCGGGTGTCTCGTCGCGGCCGCCGCGGGTGCCCTTCTTCTCCACCTCGGACCTGCGTTGGGTCGACACCGAGCCCCTCGACGGCGAGTACTGGTACCGCAACCTGCGCCGGGAGGTGGGGTTCGCCGCCGCGACACGAGCCCTGGCCGACGGGGGATACCGGGCCTTCGTCGAGGTCAGTGCACATCCCGTGCTGACCAGTGCCATCGAGGAGCTGCTCGACGGCATTCCCGGGCCGACACTGGTCACCGGCACGTTGCGCCGGGGCGAAGGCGACCGGCGCCGTTTTCTCACCTCGCTGGCGAGCGTGCACACCCGCGCCCGGGCCGTTGACTGGACGGTGCTGCCCGAGGTCGCCGGGGCCAGTTCCGTGGAACTGCCTGGATACGCCTTCCAGCGCGAGCGGTTCTGGTTCGAGACAGGCCCGGTAGGCGGCGACGTGGCGGCGGCCGGTCTGGTGGCGGCGGGGCATCCCCTCATCGGGGCCGTGACCCGGCTGCCCGAGACCGACGGCGTGCTGTGCACCAGCCGCTGGTCGGCCCGCACTCATCCCTGGTTGCTCGACCACGCGGTGTCGGGGACGGTGCTTGTCCCCGGCGCGGCGATCGTCGAGTTGGTCATCCGGGCCGGCGACGAGGCCAGCATGGATCGGCTTGATGAACTTGTCATCGAGACACCGATCGTGCTGCCACCGGACGGCGCGGTGCGGGTGCAGGTGGCTGTCGGCGGTCCCGATGAAAACGGGCGTCGTCCGGTGTCCGTGCACTCCAGCCAGGAGGGCACCGGCCAGGGCGGCGCGGCCGCCTACGACGACCTGGCGGCGTGGACCCGGCACGCCGCCGGACTGCTCGCGGGCGCGGCGGCCGGGCCCACATTCGACCTAACCGCCTGGCCCCCGGAGGGTGCGCGGCGCGTCGAGGTTGATCTCGAAGCGTTCTACGAGCGGCGGTTCGCGGCCGGATACCAGTACGGTCCGCTGTTCCAGGGAGTGCGGGCCCTGTGGACCCGGGGGGACGAGGTTTTCGCTGAGGTCTCGCTGCCCGAGGGCACCGACACCACCCGCTTCGGGCTGCATCCGGCCCTGTTGGACGCCGCGTTGCAGGCGGCGGGTTTCGCCTCGGTCGATGTGGCGGACGCGGCCGGTCCCGCGGGCCCGCTGGTGCCGTTCGCGTGGAACGACGTCGCCGTGCACGCCGCGGGGGTTACCCTGCTGCGGGTCCGGGCGGTCGGCTCCGGCGCGGCCGGAATGCGCCTGGAACTCGCGGATCAGAGCGGACTTCCGGTGGCCACCGTCGGTTCGCTGAACATGCGCCCGCTGTCCATCCCGTCGCCGGCCACAGCCGGCTCGTTGTACCGGGTTGCCTGGCCCGTTACCGAACTCCCCGCTTCGGCCGCGGCCACGCCGGAAACCGGCACCCGCATCCTCGACCTCACCGAGCTGACCGGGGACCTGCACGCCTTCGATCCGTCCGCGGATGACGCGGCCACCGCGGAGATGACAGGCCGGAACGCGCCGCCGGTCCGGGCCCGGGAACTCGTCGGCCGGTCGCTGGCCACCTTTCTCGAACGGGACGACCAGCGGCTGGCTGTGGTGACCCGCGGTGCCCTGACGGATCCCGCAGCCGCGGCCGTGTGGGGTCTGGTCCAGTCGGCTGCGGCTGAACACCCGGCCCGCCTCGTGCTCGTCGACGTCGACGACGCACCGGAGTCGAGACGAGCGCTCCCCGCCGCTGTCGCATCCGGGCAGCCGAGACTGCTTCTGCACGGAGGGCAGGTACACCTGCCCGTCCTGGTCCCGGTGATCTCGCCCGCCGAACCGGGAGAGAAGGCGGTCGGGCGGCCGTGGGCACCCGACGGGACGGTTCTCATCACCGGTGGTACCGGCCTGATAGGCGGCCTGCTGGCCCGGCATCTGGTGACCCGGCACGGCGCCCGGCACCTGTTGCTCGCCAGCCGCCGGGGGCCGGCCGGTCCGGGTACCGCTGAGCTGCGCGCCGAGTTGAGCGCACACGGCGCCGTGGTAGAGGTCGCCGCCGTCGACGTCGCCGATCGAGACGAGGTCGCCCGGCTGCTCGCCTCTGTGGACCCCCGCCATCCCCTCACCGCGGTGGTGCACGCCGCCGGCATACTCGACGACGGCGTCGTCACGGGGGTGACAGCCGAGCGGGTGGACGCGGTACTGCGTCCCAAGGCCGACGGCGCCTGGCACCTGCATGAGCTGACCAGGCATCTGGACCTGGCGGGCTTCGTTCTGTTCTCCTCTGCGGCGGGCGTGTTCGGAACTCCCGGACAGGCGGGCTACGCGGCCGCGAACATGTTTCTCGATGCGCTGGCGCGGCACCGGCGTGCCCAGGGACTGCCCGCCGTGTCGCTGGCGTGGGGCCTGTGGGCGCCGGCCAGCGACATGACCAGGCACCTGAGCGAGGCCGACCTACTCCGGGGCCGGCGCCTGGGCATGCTCGCGCTTTCCGCCGAGGAGGGCATGGCCCTGTTCGACGCCGCGCTGCGGACGGATGAGGCGGTGCTCGTACCTGCCCGGCTCGATCAGGTCGCCATGCGCGACCAGACTCTGTCGCTGGCGCCGCCGCGAGGTCTCGTCCGCCCGTCGCGGCGGACGGTACGTCCGGTTGCCGAGGACGGGCAGGCGCTCCGGTCCCGGCTTGCGGGGCTCCCCGGCGAGGAGCAGAGCGCCCTGCTGCTCCGTACGGTGGGCACCCACATGGCGACCGTGCTGGGTCGTTCATCGGCTGACGACGTCCGGCCGGAGCAGGCATTCCGGGAGGTCGGGTTTGATTCGCTGCTCGCTGTCGAACTGCGTAACCGGCTGATGGAGGCGACCGGCCTGCGGCTGCCCCCGACGCTGGTGTTCGACCATCCGACCCCGCTTGCCGTGGCTGAGTACCTCCGAGGGCAGTTCGTCCCCACGGCGACAGCTTCTGCCCTGTCCACTCTGGACGACCTGGAACGTCAGCTCGTGGTAACGGGCGACCAGACGTTGCGCGCCCAGGTCCTCGGCCGAATGCGTGCCTTGACTGACCGGTTCGATTCCCCCGACGACAAGACGGCCGCGATCGACGCCGCAGCTGACGACGAGTTGTTCAGGCTGATCGATAACACGTTCGGCCTGGCCTGACCGCCGGATGTTTGGCTCGCCGAAGGGAATGACTCGCGATGAGTAACGACGACAAGCTGCGCTCATATCTAAAGCGTATGACCGCGGATCTGGTCAGAACCACCCGCCGGCTGCGCGATCTCGAATCGGAACCGATAGCGATTGTTGCGATGGGGTGCCGGTTGCCGGGTGGGGTGGATTCGCCGGAGGGTCTGTGGGGGTTGGTGGCGGGTGGTGTGGATTCGATCGGTGATTTTCCGGCTGATCGTGGGTGGGATCTGGAGGGGTTGTTTGATCCTGATCCGGAGCGGGCTGGTTGTTCGTATGTGCGGCAGGGTGGGTTCCTGTACGATGCGGCGCGTTTTGATGCGGCCTTTTTTGGGATTTCTCCGCGGGAGGCTGTGGCGATGAACCCGCAGCAGCGGCTGTTGCTGGAGATGTCGTGGGAGGTCTTCGAGCGGGCGGGTATCGATCCGTCCTCGCTGCGCGGTCGCGACGTCGGCGTGTACGCGGGTGTCATGTACCACGACTACGCTCCGCACAGCCCAGCGACGCCCCGGGAAGTCGAAGGGTTACTCGGTGTCGGGAACTCGGGCAGCGCCACGACCGGCCGGGTGGCCTACGCCCTAGGCCTAGAGGGCCCCGCGGTGACCGTCGAGACGGCGTGTTCGTCGTCGTTGGTGGCGTTGCATCTGGCGGCGCGGGCGTTGCGGGCGGGTGAGTGCTCGATGGCGCT
>NZ_JALKFY010000721.1:0-5065 GCF_023242985.1 Frankia sp. Mgl5
GCATCACCAACGGCCACTACCAGCTCAGTTGATCTCCATCAGTCCGCCACACGATCCACAGGTTTTGACAATTCCTCGCTCTTCGTACACCACGCCAGTGGACGCCACTCTCGGCCGCAGGGTCTCGGAGGTTGGACGACGGGGGAGTAAGGGTGGCATGGGATCAGCGCCGGCGTTGGCGTCGTTCGCCGAAGGTCATTTGGAGGAGATCAGGTCTATCAGCGTGGCGATCAGATCCGCCGGTGGCACGCGGCGAGCGGACCTTCTGAACGACTGAGTGTTCAGGTGATATCCGACGAGCGCGCTCCTGATCGTTGCAGCGAGGGCCTGGGGGTCGCGCCGGGGGATCTGTCCGGACTCCATCAGCTGGTCCAACCGGGCGGTGCTGGCGTCGAGGGCGGCGTTGAACAGGCCTTCCACCTCGTCAAAGAGATCGCCCATGGCGCGGGCGTCCCGGCTGATGATCGCCTCAAGTCCGCCGAGCTGGTCCAGCGTCGTCAGGGCCTGGTGGAACTCCAGTGCGAGTGTGACCTTCACATCCGCGATGGCCGACTCGCCGGGCGCCGCGTCGCTGATCGAGGCGCGGAACCGGTCGAGTTCCCGTCGGACGACGGCCTCGAAGAGCGCCTCTTTCGAGGCGAAGTGGCGGTAGAACGAGCCAGATCCGGCCCGGAGCCCGGCACGTGCTTCTAGATCGGAGACCGTGGTGCCGGCGAGGCCGTTGCCGGCGAACAGGGCGAGTCCCGCGTCTAGCAGGCGCTCGCGGGTATCCCGGGCCATGTCTCATCCTATGGGCGGGGCCGGTAGGAGATCTTCTCGTACGCGGCGATGTCCGGGCCGCCCGTCCGCGTCATTGCGGGACCCGCGCCGGCCGGGCGAAGCCGAGCAGTGGCTCCTGGTCCGGGCAGCACGAGCCCGGCGGCGATCGCAGCGTCGACCGCCTCGGCGTAGCGCCGCAGGTAGTCGTCACGTGTTGGGTACAGCTCGGCAAGCCGTTCTGGTGGGCAGAACAGCAACGGGGCCTTCCAGGCGCGGCTGCGTCGTCGCGAGCGGTCCGGTGTCACGCATCAGCCGAAGGCACCCCTAACCCCGGTGGCCAGGCCTTCCGTCTGGATCACCAGCCGTAGCAGAGATCTGGATCGCCACGGAGGCGGCCGGTCGGGCACTCGCATCGGTCCAGACACCTTCACCTCCTATTGCAGCTCCCGCAATGCCAGAAGATCCTTTCTACTGCCAGTAGATTCTTGCATCGTGCGGTTGGTGAGTGGTAGGAACGCAAGGCCCCCAGATCGCGCGAACCGTCGGAGGTGGCCGTCGGGGCAGTGGCGACACGCGAGGTCGGCCGCCTCCAGATGCCTCACTCGGCGGCGTCGCGCCCCTCTCCCTAGGAGTCTGGAGGAAGTCATGGTCATCGAGGTCACCAGGCTGGCGCCCGAGATCGGTGCCGAGATCAGTGGCTACACGGGACGCGATCTTGTCGACGAGGCGGTGGCTGCCGACTGCAAGGCTGCTCTGGACCGGTACGGCGTCCTGGTGTACCGGAAGGTTCACATCGAGGACGGCGACCTGGTCCGGTTCAGCCGGCTGCTGGGAGAGGTGGTGGTGCCCAAGGTCAACGACCCCGGCGAGCACCCTGAGATCGCCCGGATCACGCTCGACCCCGAGAAGAGCGTGCTGGCCGGCTATCGGCGGGGGAACTTCCTCTGGCACATCGACGGCGCGACCGACGAGCTTCCCCAGAAGGCGACGCTGCTCACCGCCCGCGAGGTCGACCCCGCCTGGCGGCGACACGGAGTTCGCCAACACCTACGCCGCCTACGAGGCACTCTCCGACGAGGAGAAGGCCGAGATCGCCGACCTCCAAGTGGTTCACAGCTTCGCGACCGCCCAGCGAATCGCGTACCCCGACGCCACAGACAATCAGCGGGCCAGTTGGGAGAAGGTGCCGACGAGGGTGCACCCGCTCGTGTGGACCCGTGCAAACGGGCGGAAGTCCCTGCTGATCGGAGCGACCGCGGGCATGGTCGTCGGCCGGTCAGAAGATCGCGGCAGGACACTGCTGGACCGCCTGCTTCAGTGGTCAACCAGCCCGCGGTTCACCCTCCGGCACCAGTGGCGCCGCGGCGACCTGGTGATCTGGGACAACACCGGCATGCTCCACCGCGCCCTGCCCTTCGAGTCGACCTCACGCCGGCTGATGCACCGCACCACGCTCGTCGGCCAGGAGCTCGTCACCGCCCAGTGACAGCGCGAGAACACGAAAACTGGAAGGCAGGAAAGCCATGGTAGACGTGCGCTTCCTCACCGACGCACGCATGACGATGGGCGAAGGGCCGGTCTGGGACGTCGACCGGGACCGGCTCCACTGGATCGACATCTTCCATGCGATGGTGCACCAGTGCGCCCTCGACGGCGGCGACCCGCGGAGCACGAAGTTCCCCGGCCGGGTCATCGCCTCGCTCTGCTTGCGCAAGGACGGCGGAGCCGTCGTGACCTCCGGCAACGAGATCCACCTGTTCGACCTCGACTCAGGCGAAACCGAGATGATCTTCGATGCCGGTCGAGGTCCGGGATTCGGGTTCAACGACGGAACCGTCGACCGTCAGGGCCGTTTCGTCACCGGGATGGCCGACATGGCGCTCGCGAAGGCGATCGAGTCCGGGCAGGGTGACCTCACACCATCAGGCAGCCTGTACCGCGTCGACACAGACCTGAGCGTCCACACCATCGGAGATCCCATCGGCGTCACCAACGGCCCCTGCTTTGACAAAGAGGGCACGACCTTCTACTGCAACGACAGCGTGCTCCGCCGCATATACGCCTGGGACTACGACGCCGCGACCGGCGAGGCCACCGACCGCCGGGTCGTCGCCCAGTTCGAGGACGGCATCGTCGTCCCGGACGGCACCACCGTCGACGAGCAGGGCTGTCTCTGGGTGGCTGCCTACGACGGCGGCGAGATCCGCAGGTACGCGCCGGACGGCACCCTTGACCAGCGCGTACCCGTGCCGGTGGCCAGCCCGACCAGCGTCGCGTTCGCCGGACCCGAACTCGACGTCCTCGTCGTGACCTCCCGCGGTGGCACCACCGCCGGAGGCGACAACGGCCGAGTCCTCGCCCTTCATGGCCTGGGCGTCCGAGGCCTGCCCGAGTCGAAGTTTGGGTAGCCCGCGCCCACTCGCGATGACCGGAACGCCCCATCTGTCTGAAGGGAACTCAACCCATGGCGGCAAAGCTCGACGGCAAGGTCGCGATCATCACCGGAGCCGGTTCCGGTATCGGGCGCGCGAGCGCCCACCTCTTCGCCGCGGAAGGCGCGAAGGTGGTCTGTGCGGACTTCAGCGGCAAGGAGAAGCGGACGGCCGACGAGATCGGGGCCGCCGCCGTGGCGGTCCACGTCGACGTCGCGGTGGCCGCCGACGTCGAGAGGATGGTCGCCACAGCGGAGGACCGGTTCGGCAAGCTCGACATCCTCTTCAACAACGCCGGCGTCGCCGGATCCAAGATGCTCATCACAGAGCAGACAGAGGAGGACTTCGACCGCGTCGTCGCAGTGAACCTCAAGGGCGTGTTTCTCGGGATGAAGTACGGAATCCCGGCGATTCTCCGTAACGGCGGCGGCTCCTTAATCAATACCGCGTCGGCGGCCGGGCTGGTCGGGTGGCGGAAGAACGCCGTCTACGGCGCGTCCAAGGGCGGCGTCATCCAGATGACCAAGGCGGTGGCGCTCGACTTCGCGGACCAGGGCGTCCGGGTCAACGCCATCTGCCCGGGCATGACCTGGACCGGAATGGTCCCAGGATCAGACGATCTCCTGGAGCCTCCCGCCAGCGTGCCAGCGCCTCCTCAGCCGATGAGCCGGTGGGGCCTGCCAAGCGAGCTCGCGACTGCCGCGCTCTTCCTCGCGAGCGACGACTCGTCGTTCGTCACCGGCGTCGCCCTTCCTGTCGACGGGGGCTATGTCGTTGGCTGACGCCCGGCCCTTCCGTTTCGCGGTCCAGACCACAACCGCGACGTCGGCCACCGAGTGGCGCGATCTCGCACGTCGGGTCGAGGACCTCGGCTACTCGACCCTGTTCCTTGCCGACCACTACCTCGGGCCAGGACCAGTCAGCACCCAGACGTTGCTGCGCCCGCAGCACCTTGCCCCCATCGCCGCGATGGCCGCTGCCGCCGCCTGGACCTCGACGCTGCGGATCGGCTGCCGGGTCTTCTGCGTCGACTACCACGTGCCCGCCGCGCTGGCGAAGGAGGCGGCGACCATCGACCTGCTCTCCGACGGCCGCCTCGAGTTCGGCATCGGCGCCGGCACCAACCAGGGCGAGTACGAAGCCATGGGCCTCACCTTCCACGAGGCCCCCCAGCGCGTGTCCAAACTTGAGGAGGTCATCATCCTCGTCAAGGCGCATTGGTCAGGCGAGCCGATCGCCATCGACGGCGACCACGTCAGAGTCAGCGGATACGCCGGGCTACCGCGCCCGGTCCAGCGTCCTTGTCCTCGAATTCTTATCGGCGGATCCCGGAAACGGGTCCTATCCCTGGCGGCGCGCGAAGCCGACATCGTCAGCATAGCCAACGTCCCCTGGCAGCCCCGCAACGACGCGGGACTCACTCCGGCGGAAGAGGCACAGCGGCGGCACGACATTATCCGCGACGCCGCCGGAGACCGGTTCCCGCAACTGGAACTGGAGAGCTCGCCCTATCTGGTGTCCGTGACCGAAGACGTCGACAGCGCCCTGGCCCAGTGGTCAGCCCGGCTGCACAGAGCTATCCCAGAGGCCCAGCCAGACCTGCTGAGAAACCATCCGAACGTGCTCGTCGGCTCGCCCGACGAAATCACCGACCACCTACAGGAACGCCGCGACCGCACGGGCGTCAACTACATCACCATTCCCCGTGGGCAAATCGACGAGTTCGCGCCCGTCGTATCAGCGCTGACGGGCCGGTGACAGCACACCGCACTCCCGCGCGCCACCTCCAACGAATCGTGTGGGGCTCCGAAATTCGGGTTTCGGCCTGTGAGCTGGTCTTTTGTGGCTGACGTGATCGTCCGGGGGTGTCGTCA